>JAAZON010000636.1 GCA_012797725.1 SAR324 cluster bacterium
ACCCGCCATGGCCAAAAAACATAACAAGCCCATATCCGCTCATATCTAAAATAGAGTCAGGGGTAAAACTAAAATCCTTTACCCACTCCCCCTTTTTATTAACTGTCTCAAAGCGTGTGCGGATGTCTATGTCATCATCCGCCCAGCCTAACAGTAAAAGTGTAGCTTTGATCTCATTTATGGCCCGCATAGCAATGGGATTTTTTACAGAACTCATGGCCAATACCAGCAGGGCTTTTCGACTTGAAGGAGTGACAATGGAAGAGCAAACTGCACTGCTTGCCACCTTTTCAATTAGCGATGCCCGGACTGCCGCAGCATCATGCACAGCGGCAGGAACAGAGCTCTGCATGATCGAGGAAGCAGAGCTTCCCTCAGCAGCAAAAGAATCATCCGTATTTATCCCAAACTCCATGCCGTCATCGAGCACTACTGTGATATGACTAAGGTCTTTTGAAACCACGGTTTTTGCCACTCTAGCGGTTTTTTTCAGCTCTTTAACAAGCTTAGCAAGCGCCTCTTTAGTCCCAGCACTCGCTTCAAGTTTAAGAAAGCGTGAAACGATCTTGTCCATGACTGCTTGATCTGCTTTGGTTGGCGCCAAGTCACCTGCGTCCGCGCGCCCTTCCGGTCCCGCAGCACAAATTGCACCGTATTTCTTGTTTAGTTTCTTAAGCGCGGCAATCTTCTTGAGCAGTTTCGTCTTGGCCTCACCTCTAGCCTTTTTTGCAAGCTTAAGATTATTCTTGATATCTGCCGAATATGGCAAAAAACGATCTACCATCATTAATATACCAGGCACATAACGGGACTTAATTCTGGCGCAAGCCGCGCCATCTCCAGCAAAATAATCGTTCCCCATCACTTTAAATGATCCTTTAGGCAAGGCGATGGAAATTTGTGGAAAACACAAAATTGCAAACAGAGAAAAAACTATACATCTGATGAATTGCCTGTGCATGCTCCCACCCCTGGTCAGACTTTTCAACTGCTGGAATTCCAATCTATGCATTTTACTTCAAAGCACGTTTAAATCAATCAAAACACCTTCAAGCTAGGGCATTAGGATATTTTTTCTTTAGATACCCAAGACACTTCGGCCCTCTCTGTTCATTTCATTAAAGGAAAAAGCAGCAAAGCAGCGAGTCAACGTTAAAGATACGCTTCATGATTTAAGCCCAAGAGATGGAAAGTTTTCGAGTTGGCTCTATGGGGGTAGAGCCGACATTGGGACTGGCTAATCATTTCTGGCTCCAGCAACTCTCCTGGTGCGGGCGGAGTTAAACCAAACAATCTCATCGTTTGCTCCCAACGGTGAAGTTGGAGATCTATAACCAAATTCGACCAGACGTTTGATGTTTCTTGGATAATGGGTAGATCAGTTACCCCAAAATGTCAGGGATATGCCGCGAAATTTCTGCAAGAAATTGCAGAGGAGAAAACTCTCGCGTAGAGACAGATGTGACATCTTTGTAGGAGGTGTAAAGTACTTTTGGCTCACCAGAGACTGTCTCATTAACTGGCATACGCGCGCGTTTGATAGTGGGCAGGGCTTCAAGCTTTGACAAGGACCGACAAGACATTATCTTGGAAGAGCTTTCATATTAACATTTAACTCCATCAGTACTTACTCGAGATACATCAACGGTATCGGTGATATCCAAGCACTGCCATAAAGCGGGTTGGCATTGTTGTAAGAGCCTTTTGCTTTCTGGGCAAAAGTTCTGGACATAACAAAATTAACAAGAGCAACAAATTGCTTAAGATCTGAATAAGGTGTTTAGTATGAATAAAGCCAACCACTAATTCCTACAAAATATTCTTACAGCAGAACATAAAGACTTCTCCTTAAATACTCTCTACATGGGGAAGTACATCAATATTTATTGGCTAATTTCCAAGAATCTTCTTGCCCTTTTGAAATCATAAAGAAAGTAAGTTCCCGAAGATTAATATTACTTTTTCATATCTGCCTTGCAGGCCAATTGGAAAATATGCTCTCAGTATTGCAACGAGATGAGATGATAGTCATTTTTCTTCCTCACCGTGAGTGGATAATAGGATAAAGTCGATCGAGATTCCTGCTTGAGATGTTTAGGAAAATCAAACAACGAGGCTCAAACCCGAAAGTTTTGGGTATTTCAACAAGCTTTTCCAGGCCAGTACATTTCTGAGATCCCTTTGCTGGAAGCTCAATCATAATGAGCATGGCGGCGCCAATATTAGTTTCTCGAATTTTCAATGCACTAAGTTTAAAAGGACAACTTTTGTCTTGAGATTTTCGCTTAGGGTGCTAATTTATGGTAGTCTTAGCTTTGTCTGTCGGTGCCGTTAGAGTTGTGTCAAAGCGGCATTTCATACCGCCTTCGTTTTCTGAGAGGTGAAACCATGAAAAGATTTCTTGAGCTGCGTTACTGCATGAGGACAGTTGCATTCTTTATTTCTCAGACGGCACTTGCTGCATTTGTCTTTGCTCAGTCTGGAGACTGGGCATGGTCCCCACAAAAAGATGGAATTATTGCTGCCTCTGTTTCTGAAAATGGAGTCGGTAGCAAATCTTGCTCTGACGGCGCAGGAGGAGTGTTTGTTGTTTTCGGTCAATACGAGGGAAACTGGAATCTTTACATTCAACACATCGCAGCCGATGGCAGCAAGCCATGGGGGGACACGCCTAAAGTAGTCTGTGATACGCCCGAAGAACAGAAGGATCTGCAGGTCGCCCCAGATGGTGCCGGCGGTGTGCTTGTTGTCTGGACAGATTCACGTCACCCCAATCGAGGGTATACAGTCTACGCTCAACGTTTGGATGCTTATGGAAACCGCTTGTGGAGTTCAGGATCTGACTATAATGGCATCGTCCTCGACACACAGCTTGACTATTGGACTTCTTCCGGATTTGCCCGTATCACGTCCGATGGCTCTGGCGGGGCCTTCATTACTTGGATACACAGCGGACACACACCTACCGGAGAATCTGGCATACGGGCTCAGCATATCAATGCTTCTGGGGAAAAGCAGTGGGCTGCAAATGGTATTTATGTGGCCAATGTTGAGGACGATCCCAATGATCCTGATCCATATGAGCCGACCACGGTAGACTTGGCCGATCTTCTGGCAGATGGAACAGGTGGGCTCGAAGTGGCTTTTTATCGCTTTCCGATAGATAATAGCAGCGGAAACCCTGACCCATGGGTAAAGGTCTTTGTTGTAAATGTCAACGCTTCGGGGACGGTGGGAACTCCCGTTCAGCTCTGTGATGCCAGCGTAGCCTGGCAGGAAAATGCCCATATGATAGCTGATGGTTCAGGAAATGTGATTGTTGCATGGGAGGATATGCGGCATAAGAACGATGGTACACCGACTGCTTATGAAACTGATATATATGCACAGAAGGTGAAGATCAGCGATGGTACAAGATTGTGGGCTTTAGACGGTCAACCGCTTTGTACAAGCAGTGGTTATCAATTGGGGCTTCGGCTTTTTTCAGGAAACACCGGCAGTGCGATTGCAGTCTGGGAGGATCATTCATCCTCTGAGTACAATTATCCATATATATGTGCTAATCGAATTGCCCCCGACGGAAGCACTCAATGGGGTGCAAGCGACACAAACGGTCTGCTTGTACAAGGTCTGGACGAAGCCATGTATTATGAGGGCATGGACGCATGCAGCGATGGGACAGGCGGTATATTTGTAGGCTGGCGTGATCTGCGGAATTATTCAAGCAACTGGTTTGAAGTTGACGTTTACGGGCAGCATGTGAATGCATCAGGCGAGCTTTTGTGGGGAAACAATAAAGAGGGACATCCATTCTGGTATGGGGCACACAGCACTAATGAGACAAACACGCCTACGATGATTCCTGGCGGAGCGGGTGGAAGCGGTCAGGCAGTAATAGCGGTGTGGCATGCAACTTCAGAGTCATATAATCCCGCTATGAACATTACCGCCCAAAAAGTACAGGATTCCAGCTCCGCAATAATACCAAAGCTTTTGAGTATTACTCCATCAAGTGGAAATCCTGACTCAAAGGTGACAATCCTTGGTTATCATTTAACGCCCAGAGGCACTTTTTCACAGGCTGGTATATTCTTCAATGGGACTTCTGCTAGTTATGATATATGGTCTGATACTCGTATTGTTGGATATGTTACAGGCGGAACGCAGGGGCCTGTAAATGTAACAGTTCAGAATTCGCGTGGGACTTCCAACGCACTGAGTTTTAACATTCTGCTTCCAGCACCATATCTGAGTGGAGTGTCGCCCATAAAAGGTATTTCGGGCTCCGAGTTTAGCCTGCTCGGAACATATTTTGGCACCACACAATCGGTTGCAAACGGCCGTGCTCTGATGCGGAATGGCACAGACTGGGTCGAACTATCAATTAAGTCATGGTCATATACTAAAGTCGATACCTATGTACCGGCAAACCAGCCAGAGGGAGCCACCGAAGTGAAAATTGTAACTGATAAAGGCAGTTCATCGACAAAATGGTTTACTGTGAACTCGAGTGCCACAGCAACTCCTACCGCTAATCCTCAGGTTACGCAAACACCCACGCCAACTCTGACAGCAACGTTTACGCCCACAGTGAACAATGACGCTTGCCCTGATGATCCTCAGAAAACTGAGCCAGGAATTTGTGGCTGCGGGATTCCAGATGTCGATCAGAACAAGGATGGAATCATCGACTGCGGCTCTATTAAGGCTTTTTCGACTTCACTTACACCTATGATAGGCCTCATGAACACCTCAAAAAAATCTCTCTGGCTGCTTATGCAAAAGCCAGCCGCAGGAAAGTCAACATATGAGGTTGTTATTAAAGGAAAGAGCAAGACTGTTACATATAAGACAAGCAAAAACCCTTTTTTTAGTTCAAAACTCAAACCCGGTAAGTACTCTGTCCGGTTCAGGATCATACAAAAAATCGGGGGAAAGACCCTAAAATCAAAATTTAGCGCATGGAAGAGTTTTGTTATTTCATGAGCTGATTATTTAGTGAAAAGACTTAACCTGAATTTTCAATTCCTTGCCTCTAATTTGAGTAGCATTGAGACAGCAGCCTTTTCAAGTGATTGGAAAAGTTACCCTGTACCAATTCATTCGCTTCTTACTCAAAATTCGCTCTTTTGGGGTGAAAATGGGACTGCATGTGCTGGAAACCTCGCAATCACCGCTACCACTTTAAGGAACTTTTAGCATTATAAAACTAAAAACCCATAGCAGCCTGTTTTCATTCGGGTTATGGGAAATTTCAAGATCTCCTACCATATCAGTTATGTCCCGGCTCTCTTTCTTATCCTCTTTCTTGCTTTTTGGGCCGCCGTTTAAGCCG
>JAAZON010000637.1 GCA_012797725.1 SAR324 cluster bacterium
GGCTAAACGCAGCACAACCTCACGTGCTAATTCACGTAAGTTGTAGGTGGGATATGTAAGCGCAAAGAATTCAGCTGGGTCTTCATAAACCGGGCGACTCCCTCGTTGCATGGCTACGTCGTATAGGTCCGCAGCAAAGATACTTAGCGAAAGCTCGCCGGATTGTAAATCCGGACGAAGAGAAATAACTTTATGCCATGCTGTCATGATTGATCTCCTCGATTTTTTTCTCGTAATCGAACGTAGCCAACAGCTTCAGCTGCAGTTAAGCGATTTGTTTGGCTTGAACCTCGCAGATACAAATGACCTTCATAATAAACAATGCGTTGGGCGGGTTTTACAGATATGCAGCAAATGGTCTTATCTTCAATGACCTGATATTCAATATCATAGTATGAGCTCAAGTCATTTCCCAACTTGCTTGAAAAGGAATTACTTAAGAAGAGGGTGTAACCATCTTGATTTTGTTTCCCTTTATCAGCTATTTTGATATCATCCTCGATACCAAGTAGCCCACGTGTCTTATCATCCACACCGATAAAAATTCTCCCAGGAAAATTTCCATTCATAAAACCAGCGACTTCTATCACAACCTGCTGAATCATGCTACCATCTGCCTTTTTTTCAAAATCGTTCCACTTTGCTGCTCTCTTAAATTCAACAGTTTTTGATTCTCCAAGCGCAATGATTTTTGCCCAATTTTTCTGGTCGTCAATTTTGTTGTCATCATTAATGGTGTCTAGCAAATGGCAATACACTCCATCGGTTCTCGTTTCTTTGATTACATCCGTCATGTCTGATAAGTAACTATAGAAAGTCGGACTTTTACAGGAACATTTCTTTAGAACGTAGGCTTTTAGCTCGCTTATTTTCACCCATTCATTTTTTCGAAAACTCAAGTATTCATGAACCGCATCTTGGATCTGATTTCTTAGTGTGCCTTCTACTGATTTTCTTGAAGATCTTATTGGGGTGTATGGTTCCCATTTCCATCCAGCTGGCACAAATCTATCTTCTGTTACTCGGGTAAATTTGTCTTTTTGGGCTAAAAACGATCTGATCGACCCAATCTTTACATCCGTCCTTTTAGTGATAACAAAATCATAGATTTCGAGAAGAGTTGCTGCTTCCTTTTTTTGGTAAAGATATTCACGTATGAAATCGACAGTCGAACTCGTTGAAAACCCAGGCCATTCCTTAAGAATCCATCCGGCTTTTCCAACAGGAGTGAAGCGGCTATCGATGATGAGTTGTTGACTGATGGACCGAATTGGAATTTGGGAGTTATCCCCTACTTTGGATAATCGATGACAAAGCTCATTGTGAATTTCCCCAATTTTCATCGTTTTTTTGTGTTCTGCGAGAATTCTGTAGGCTTTATCACCAATTGATCTCAGGTGCTCAATCTTAATTTGATAAACATCAGTGTTTACAGTTTCAACATGGGGCAACGTTTTTAAACTCAATTGAATTATTTCTTGTGATACTTTATTCTTTCGTCCCTTATTTATTCTTACAACAAGGTCAAAGAAGGAAAGCGGGATAACTGAATCCGTAAGAATATTGTCAATCCTGGTTTGTGTATCGAATAGATCTTCTTTTCCTATTCTATTGTCTGTAAGCCATGAGGAAACCGCTGAGACATCAGGTCTATAAGCATTTTCACGGAGACGTTCAAAGGAATAAAGGCTTAATAACAAATAAAGCGCCGGAAGATCCTCATGATTAAAAGTGATTTTGCTAATCAATTGAACTTTCTCAATCACTTCCCCTAACGTAATGACTGGTCCTATTTGGTGTAACTCAATCTTAAATCTTTGAGTTAATTCAACAAACTCCGCGGGCATTTTTACTTTTGGATTTTCACCAAAAATGGTTTTTCGGAGAGTCTCCAATGCCCTTTGTTCAATTTGTCGAATCCTCTCTCTTTCAACACCATAGAAGTCTCCAATTTCTTGTAACGTATATGTTTTTTTATCCTGCAAGCCATTTCTTTTGGATAATATGTCAAAATCTCTCTCGAATCCTAATCCAGTTAATATTTGCTGAGCGAGTGGGGTAAGCAATGGCAAAAAATCTGGTAGGCGATGCCAATCGAGATTAGGTTCGAGAACGACAAGTTGCTTCATTAAAGATTCCTATTTTGGTTTGATTTCTAGAACAATCTTTCTGCTGTGGTTTGCTTTCCACCTAAATGATTACTAATACTCTCTAATAAAGAACGTTCTTCGCTGCCGGTTGGAGCCAATTCAATCAGTGCCTGTAATAACTGAAGGAACAAAGGATTTCGTCTTGTTCCACGTAGATCCAGATACTCATTGACCTTGCTCACATCCCCACTTTTCCACAAGTGCATCAAGCGATGTGCCTGGTCAATTAATGGGATTTCGCGGATTTGTAGTACTTCCCGTTCCATGTCAGGGAAGAGGGGAAGCTTTTCTGTTGAACCGTCGGCAGCCGGGTCATAACCCATGCGTGGGTTTTTGCGTTGATTCCAAGTTTTTAGCCGGAAGACGCTTCCGGATCCTTCAGCTTCACCCTCGCCACCCTCCTCATCCGATTCATTGAGTTCATCCTTTTCTTTGCCGCCGCGTCTGGCTAGTAGGTCATAGCGGTCTGCCAGGTCTTTGTCGGAAAGTCCGCACGAGACGGCATATAGGATGCACGGCCCGGCTGGCGCATCAGTCAGCCCAAAATCGTGGCGGTGAAGCAAATAGTAAGTAGTTGCACTATCTAGCCCAGAGATTGCTTCACCGACATCGCTGGATAGCACGCGCCCCACTACAAAATCGACTACCATACGGCGCACCTGTGTCAAGAATTCCCCCACCATCATCACCTCGCCGGGGTCGTTGGCTTTTTTGACAACTGGATACTTGCTATAAGCTTCTAGCGCAGGACCAGTTGCCGCCCAAACGAAATCAGGTCCACGGATACCCGCATCCCAGAAATCACGTAATTGCGTGTGGATGTTTGCGTGCATTTCGTCCAACACCATATTATCCCAACCTGGGCGGGCGGTTAAGGGACGTTTCTTACAAACTAACCAAACAGAGGATGCCAGAGCAGCAGAAGTCTGCGATCGGGTTCTATTAGTCATTTCAGTTTGAATAGGCCAACTGCCATCCACAATAAATCCGGATTGAATAATTGCTGAAACAAGAGTTTCCCATGCCTCTGGTTCTTTATGCGCAAAAACAATAACCAGCTTTCCTTCAGATTTCAAAGCGTGATTGCACATCTTAAAAACTCGATACATTCCATTTTCATATGCTCTTTTTGATATCTCACCATTACCTTGATGTCGACTCTCATCATCGATTAATTCACCATCTTGTTTTTCATTATTCCATTTTGGGGAAAGTGGTGAAGAAAATATTTCATCATGTTCAATAGAAATCCCATATAACGCTCTTTTTAACCAAATGTAAAAGTAATCCATCAAATCTGAATAAGGTATTGCATCGTAATAAGGGGGGTCGGTTAGTATTAAATCAAAAGAGTCCTTAGTTAAGGTAATTGCACTTTGCTTAAGTATTTCAGGTTGATAAGCTTTTAATAATGCTGTTGATAGATGGTTTTCAATAGGATCGCAAATCCAGTTTAGAACGGCTAACCATCCTCCAGAATCACTTTCAAAAATGTTATTCTCCACAAAATCCCATTTTGTAGGCAATGCCCATCTATCAAAAGTATTGGCACCTTTACTTCCTTTGGGCTGCCAGTGAACAAGAGAACTATTGTAATCAGCCACTTTATTTAATGTTGCGGTTAAGTAAGAAATAATGGCTTCAGCCCAAATGGGCGGATAGTCACACTCATTCTTTTCAAAGAATACTTTACGTATGTTTTGTAATAATGAACCTAAAATGAGTAATTGGCGTTTCGTATATAGGTCTTTCCATTCCAATAATCCGTAATTATGTAAAGAAAAGGCTCTACCAGCGCCACTACCTCCTCCTGCAGGGGTAGGTTCATTAGGTATCCCAAACGGTACATTTTTATATAGTTCAGGTAATAATGATTTTATATCTTCCACTATTGTTATTTCGTGTGGAGTTGGGAGCCTGAATTCTTTGCCTTTTGAGCCTGCGACAACTACAGTAGTCAGCATATTACCTATTCGGCCAGCCTTGCCTTCAAGTCTTAAATCCTCCATCGGAATTATTGAATGGCAACACGGACATTCAACTCCAGAGCGACTCATGGTGCCACCACCGATTTGTTTATCGTAAACTTTTCGGTCTGTTGATGTTCTACCAAATATTGGTACATTGTTAACAATTTCGAAAACAAACCCCTTTCTATCATCGTTCACTTTAATCGATAGAGCGATGCGCTTCTTTTCTTTTTTTGCTAACCACTTTGTTTTCATTAGTGGGGTAATTGCTCGACAGTTTTTACATGTGACTGTACGAGCCCACAAGTATGCCACTGTAGGTTTTACCACCCAGCGTGGGTTGTTTTGATTCGCCAAATATTCAGGGCTGAATTCGGCATTGAGCGCATCAATATCTGGAGTGCCATCCGAATTGAGTGGCACAAGCATTATCGGCCGTTGTTCTACTTTGCCTGTCACATCCGTCAGCGGTTCAAAATCGGCATAGGTGGGGTAATATGGTGCGAGTGCTTTACGGGCTTCTTTAAGTACCCAACGTCCCCAGGCGCGAATATGCCAAGCTAGATTGGCTTCCAGATTCACGCTGGGAGCTTCCATGCCAGGTAATTGTAGGGTGGTAGGTTTCCCGAATCCGAACTTCTCAAGTTGTAATTCCAGATCTTTAGTCTTGAATCCCTGAGCTTTGAGATAATCTTCCATGAATTCGCGGTCCTGTACAGCAAACTCCGGAAGCGGTCTTCTCTGGCCAGCTAACTTCTGCGGATATTCCAGAGTGCATTTGAGGATGAACCAGGCAACGGGATTGATATCCACCGCGGTGGCTTCACATCCCAGGCGCATTGCTTCCAACGGAATAGCCCCTCCACCTGCAAAGGGATCCATCATCTTTGGCGCTCGCCCTCCGTATGCTTCGAGAATTTTCTGACGGAACCATTGCAAATCCGGTCCACTTTCTCGTCCCCAATGTATTATTCCGCCTTCGGTCTCTTCGGAGATTTCTTCGACGGTTCGTCCCTCGGAGTCTTTCTTCTTTTTGACTTTCTGTACGATCTTTCCGCCTAATTTTTCCATTATTTTCTTGCGCTCTTCCGGATCCCCAGGATCAGGTAAAAGAGTAGCAATAATGGCAGCGCGGCTGGCGGCCAGTGGTCGACGGGCCGGCCATATATGAATAGCTTTTGGATGACCCGAATGACACATTTTCTCGTGCACAGAATCGAGAGAGGCTTGTTTCAGAGGGAAGGCAACTTCGATGAGGCGTTTAGGGTTGTCAGTCAAGAATTGGTTCTCCTTAGGTAAGTTGCATTTAATTAATGAGCTTAAGGTATCTCAAAGATCGAAATGTTATTTTTTAAATCTTCTACTTTGGGATTGGACATATTTTATGGGACTATCGTGTTGCTCTGGGCTTGAGAGTTGTTTGAGTATAAGCATCTTATTGCCATATTGGAGATGAATTCTCCAGCATGAGGATTTTTTGACATCAGCTCGGTAGACTTCTTCTTTTAAACCCGCGATTCTATGCAATCGTGTGATAGGAAATTTATGTATACGATGACATTCATTATCTTCGAGCTCCGATAAAGATAAGATTAAATCGTCCCATAAATTTTCAGGAAGTCTTGACGATGCTTCATAAATGATCCCATATTCATCGAGTATTTGCATTATTTGAGTCATCGTTTTCCTCATATGAAAAGTCAATTCCCTCATTATCATAAAGGAACTCATAAAAATCACTTATGGATTGCTTGGAACTCTCATGGGCGTAAAGACAACCGAGAAGTGTAAC
>JAAZON010000638.1 GCA_012797725.1 SAR324 cluster bacterium
CCTTTCGAGTTCGAGCATTATCCCATTGAAATCCTCAAGGCAAATACCATAGGATTGATGATCGCTCTTGAGATAGCAAAGAAGCACAAGGCCAGGATTCTCTACACGTCCACGAGCGAGATCTACGGCAACCCGCAGGTAGTGCCGACGCCTGAGAGCTATTATGGCAACGTTAACCCTGTCGGACCGAGGGGATGCTATGATGAGGCAAAACGATGCGGAGAGGCGTATGTTGTTGCATACAGGAAGCAGTACGGCTTGGATACAAGGATTGCCCGTATCTTCAATACGTATGGTCCGCGCATAAGATCGGATGGCATTTACGCTAGGGCAGTCCCCAGGTTCATAGACCAGGCTTTGAGTGGCAGGCCCATAACCATCTTTGGGGACGGCACTCAGACAAGAAGCTTCACCTACGTCACAGACCAAATAGAAGGCCTTTTGAGGCTTGCTGCCCTGGATCAGGCGCGTGGGTCTATAGTAAACATTGGAAACGACAAAGAAACGAAGATAATAGACATGGCAAGGATGGTTTTGAACATTACGGGCTCAATGTCTGCAATAACCTACCATCCCCTGCCCGAGGACGATCCCATGCGTAGGAGGCCAGATGTCTCTTGCGCAAGAGACCTTCTTGGTTGGAGGCCAAAGGTGGCTCTGGATGATGGTCTGAAACAAACGGTAAAATGGTTCAAATCGCAAGGAGGAGAAGCTTATTGATCATCTATGCATGAATGCAAGATCTCATACGTTTGAAGGGATAAAATGAAGAAGTCACTTATAGTCCCAGCCTACAATGAAGAAAAGGGTCTACCACTGGTGGTGAAGGAGTACCAGCCACGGGTGGATGAGATAATAATAGTAGATGACGGCTCATCTGACGGCACCTATGAAGTTGGCCAAAAATGCGTTAATGAAAAAGTGAAGCTTTTCAGGCATGAGGTAAACAGCGGAAAGGTGGCGGCTCTTAGAACCGGCGTTGAGCATGCCACAGGAGATATAATAATTTTCACTGATGCGGATTGCACTTATCCTGCAAGGTACGTCCCCGATCTGGTCAGGGAGATCGAAAATGGAGCAGATCTGGTGCTTGGCGCAAGGATACAAGCGAGGGAGAACATTCCTGCATTTAATAGGCTGGGAAATAACATATTTTCTTTTCTCGCAACCTACATAAGTTGCATGAATATCAAGGACAGTCAGACCGGCATGCGGGCTTTTAGGCGGCAGATGTTCGATACGCTGGATGTCAAGGCTAAGGGCCTGGAGTTTGAGACCAAGATGACTGTCCGGGCGGCAAAGCTGGGCTACAAGATCGTGGAGATACCTATTGAATACCGGGAGAGGGTTGGTGTATCCAAGCTCAATCCGATTAAGGATGGGGTGAGGATGCTGATGGCCCTATTTTCAGTGGCCTATTCGGAAACATCTCTGCTTTCCAAGATGATACTTTTGCCATCTTTTGCTTTTATTTTGATCGGCCTGGTTACAGGGTCAATATCTATTTACGAGAAGGTGCAGTATGGTGTTATATCTCATGAATTTTATCCGTTGTTCACGGCATTTCTAATTCTGGTTGGAGTGCAATTGATCTCTCTGGGGCTGATCGTGGACTATCTGACCAAGAAACTGGATCGGATTGAGGAACATTTGGTGAGATGATGGAAAATTCGCCGAGTGTTACCGGACGGTATTAGCTATGAATGCAATCATTATAATTATCATCGGCGTTATCTTTGCCGCATTTGGCCAGGTCTCCTGGAAGCTAGGAATGAATCAGGCAGGAACGCATGCAGCCCTAAATTTTGCATCGTTATCTGCTGTGCTGCTGAATCCTTATGTGCTGCTTGGCTTTGTAATGTATGGGCTTAGTACCATCTTCTGGCTGATCGCACTGTCCAAGAAGGACCTTAGCTTTGTGTACCCTTTTATCTCTCTGACATATATATTTGTGCTGATGCTGTCTAACCTGGTGCTGAAAGAGAGCATAGGGCTAAATAAGATTGCTGGGACATTGGCGATTATAATAGGGCTGATAATAATATCTAGAGCGTGACGGGGTATAGTAATTGATTCCAAAAAATGATATTCTTAAAGTAATGTGGGATTGTATTCGAACTAACTTAATTGCAGTATTTCTATATATTTTTCTAACAATATTACTCACATTTCCTTTGATTTTGCATATGGATACATACCTCGATCTGGGTGATCCGGCATTAAATACATGGATTTTGGCATGGGATGTCCATAGTCTTACAACAGATCCGTTAAATCTTTTTAATACAAACATATTTTATCCATTTAAGAATACATTGGC
>JAAZON010000639.1 GCA_012797725.1 SAR324 cluster bacterium
AGTGAATAGTGGGTGCAGAGGGGCTTCTTCATTTAGAGTGACTTTTAACACATCTTTGGAATTTATCTTTTCCCATGTGCCGCCAAGAACTTCTATTCTTCCTTCTTGATTGTTAGGAGTTATTGATAGCAGCTCTGTTTTTTGTGCAGCCCAAGCAGGGAAGGAAACTAGCAAAACAAATAAACAAGGAACAATGCCTATGGTTTCTTTTTTCATAAATGAATCTCCACTAAAAACGACATAATTCCAACTCTTTCATGCGAGACAATTTCTAGACATTTGCTTTTTGATGCGCTTTTTTTAACAATTCAAAAGTTGAGCTATCCAACTTTCCATCAACAAAACATGCGCGCAAAACTCGTTCAAAATCTGATTCGCTTTCTGTGGTATCAAGTATTTTAACTTTATCAATTAAACGGTCGAGGCGCAGACGTATGGTTGGATAAGTCACCCCATAAGAAGTAGCCAAATCCTTCAGAGAGCCTGAGGCAAGTATAAATTTTTTTAAGAAATTGAGATCCTCTTCATTTAATCCTTCCAGCCATTTTGGTAATGATTGCAGCATATTGGCCTTTAATAAAGTTAATATCTATTTTAACTATAACATAAATAATATTAAATGTCACTTTATTTTTATTAAAGCCTTAACTGAGGTCATTGAGGGGAGAAGGGGGCCAATATCTCGAAATTACCCAATAAAAGTTTGTTCCGAATGATAAACGTAGGTATTAATAACATTGCCATGAAAAATCACTCCAGGCACAGGAACAAAAATGAGCAAAGCTTAATAAGCATGCCACGCGGGGATTCTTATGAACTCAAAGAGACTCCCGGGGAAAATTCACGATTACCTATATATGAAAGCCTTGTTAGCACTAGAAAAAACTTAACTACAGGAAGAAGCTCCTTTCGGAAGAAGTTGCTGCCTTGACTCATGTGGAGTTGTTGGTAGTTATGCTTGGAAGTGGTTTAAAAGGGCAACTGAGAAATTTGATTGAAGGTTGTGTCTATAGGAAGCGTTACTATAGTAATAATGGCGATAGAATCATAAATGGCTAAGTACAAGCTTAGAGATTTTGCTAAGTGGGCACGAAAGGAACGTGTCTCTAATAAATCTCTTACAGATTGGAAACTGCTTGAGAGAGAGGGGAAATTAATACAGCTTGATGAATAGGAACGTGAAAAGAAAAACACTTTCACAAACGATTATTGACGCGGCATAAGATTTTGTGTCGTCAAAAACAACGGTTGCAAAGCTGGAGGAACTGTGAACCCCAGAGGCTCATAATTTTTCCCCTAATGAGATTCGACGAATCAGAGAGAATGGCGGAGCGGACGGGAATACACAAATTTATTGGGAGATTAGCAAGTTGAAATGCCTAAAACAATCTACCCCTCCATTGGACACTCCAAACTTATGAAGACTCCAGGATAATATTGAGAAATTAAGAACTTAGAGTCCTTCCCTATTTTATAAATATATATAATAAGTTCATATAGTTAAATTTACTCAACAGGCATACATAATAGGTAACCTATTATATTAACTATATATTATATATAGAAATAGAATCATTAGACATTTGAGCATACTCATTACTATCATTTCAAATCTATATTAATATAGTAATATTGAATAGATAGGTAGCCTAAATTTAATAAATGAACTCAAAAAATATTATTGAGCACATATATTAGAATTAGTTATGGGAAATGGAACTTTTAAACTAATAGACATTCTTCTCAAGAAACCCTCCTTCACTTCGAAAGATGCCAGAGCCAAAGGAGTGCATCCAAGTCTGCTTGCTTACTATGCGAAGGCCGGTTATCTGGAACGTATCAGCAGGGGTGTATATAGAGGACTTGAAAAAGATAGAAGGGAACTCCCTTTGGAGTGGGAGGATCTCATTGCAACAGCGCAGAGCATTCCTCGTGGTGTCATTTGTCTAATCTCAGCTCTCGCTATATATCAACTGACTGACGAGATTCCGAGGCAATTCTGGATTGCAGTGCCACAGCACTCAAGGCCACCCAAACGACCAAATGCACGAATCATTCGCATGCGAGATATGAAGACTGGCGCTACGAGAATCAAGCTGGGATCAGCAACGATTAAAATATTCGATCCAGAACGATCTGTCATTGATGCTTTTCGCTGTCTCGAAAAGGAAATAGCTCTCAAGGCTCTAAGAAGCTACCTGGAAGGTAAATATCAAAAACCCGATATTAAGAAGTTGCTTTCTTATTCTAAAGTTCTTCGTACGCTAATTTCGAGCTATATTGAGGCACTGATTCTATGAAAGAAACAACCGTGGGAGTTGGATGTTCGATGCTGATTCTTAGAAAGAACTTGCAGACATCTTTCTATGGCCCTTTTGCTTTAGAGGCGTGGGCACTACCGAAAGAAGTAGAGCCTTTACTTTCTGCTCCCATCCTTTTATATGAATAATCCTGTCTTTTTGGAGCTTTTCATTCAAAATCTCTGCTTTGGTAAGTTTGGATAATGTCTCCCAGTCGTTTTCAAACACATATGTTGCATTTCCAAAATAAGCACTTTCGAGCAAGTATAAATTGCGATTTGGAAACCCAAAAATTAAGTACCCCCTAAATCCAGCATCACCAATCGCAACAAAGTCTGGTCCATAATTATTTATCTCATAGAATCGAGCTTCAATCACAGGCCAGTTTCCACGAGGTGCTGATGATATTACTTTTTTAAGATCCGTCTTAAGTTCCGGCCATATTCGTTTGCCACGTGGAAGAATCGTCCAGTTAAGTTTCTTTTGGGGCAAGCACGGCAAATACTTTGAGTCGACGGAGATTTCGCACTCCCCAAAAATCTCAAGAAAGAGATTAATGGCGAGAAGAATGCTTTCATTGTTTTCGTCACAGAATATAAATGAGGTGGTCGTGATAATTTTTTGTCCAGTCTCAGTTGGAACGATTCGTAATTCTAAAGATGGGGGAGGGAGAAAATCTCTCGGATATCTTTCATAGTATAAGTCGCAAATATCTGATCGTTCTACTCGATCCTTTCCGTGCCACTCAATCCAATGCCATTCTACCTGCCGGCTTGCAGTTTCCTTTGGTAGATCTCGTCGTACGATTTGCCGCCCCTGAGCATTATAGCGGCTGATAGGTCCCATGACCGTTGGCAATACCATTTCGCCGTGGCTCACATCCTGCGTGAACCCTATAGCTTTCAACCTTTCCTCTATTCTTGATGAGTGGTAAACGAAAGGAGCAATGGCTTTGCCTTTTAGAACAGGAGGAAGATAGTTTTTTAGATTAAATATTCTCTTTCGATTTATAATCATTTAAGATACCTATATAATATAATCACATTGATTGATAAGTTTGAACTTGTAAATTTATCATTTGATAAGTATACTATAAATTATAAGGATGTCAAGGAGTGGCAGTCTTCGCCGATACTGAGTCAGTGCTGCAGTTATTGGAGCGAGTAAGGGAGATTCTTCGAGGCGGAGGTAAGTTTTATCTTATTCAGCGCCAAAAAAATCGAGATTCTCTTTTGCAGTTGGGACTCAGTGTCAAGTCTTGCCGAGCTGAAGTGATGGCACTGTCGATTGAGGACTACTGCTCAGGGCCTGAAGATGACCCGAAGGGTAATGGCAAGGTTTGGATTTTTGGAAGAGAGATTAATGGTACGCCGGTCTACATTAAACTTAAAATATCAAGGTTTGGGGCTGGGTCGGTAACATGTATCTCTTTTCACAAAGCTGAGTTCCCACTGAAGTATGTCTATCGGGATGAGGAGTCGACATGAAGCTTAAAGGATTTTGTCCAAATTGCGATAATGAAAGCGACCTCGAAAAAGAAGAGAAGGTAGAATCTTTTTCAGTGAAGGGCATTAACATCCCTGTTCCGGTCATCGTCTTCACTTGCCAGCAATGCGGAGAGGATTTTTACGACCCTGATACAGACCCGCATGATATTGCCTTTAGAGAGTACCGAAAATCTAAAGGATGGACCCAACCTGAAGACATAGTCTCTTTTCGCAAGAGATATGGATTTACACAAAATGAACTCGCCGATTTACTAGGTTGGGGTGTGGCAACATTGAGCCGATATGAGAATGGTGCTTTGCAGAGTGAGTCGCATGAAAAGGTATTAAAGCTTCTTGAAGATCCAGTAAACATGCTGAGAATTCTGAAGCAAGGCGCAAGTTCCCTTTCAGATGAAAGGCGAGATGAGCTAACACAGTCTGTCGAAGATCGAAAAAGTGAGTGGATATCAGAGTTCTTCAGAGATATTTTCCCCAAAGATAAAGAGGATGAATTCTCTGGCAACAGGAAATTCGATATGGTCAAGTTCAAAAATGCGATCCTTTTCTTCTGCAAAGGAGGATGCTTTAAGACATGCTTGAATAAGCTTTTATTTTATGCAGACTTCAAGGCGTTCAAAGACTTTAATCAATCCATGACAGGTGCTCGCTATCTTCGCTTCCAATTTGGCCCCGTGGTTAGTAAGTCCAATTTCTATTTCGCAGCGATGGTAGAAGATGGGTCTTTG
>JAAZON010000640.1 GCA_012797725.1 SAR324 cluster bacterium
ATACTTCGTAGCGCTGCAGGTGGCTCTGAGTTTAACATAGCCTAGAAATGCTTTGAAACTTATACCAAGTATGGATTTGTTGAATATGTTCTCAACCAGGCTCAACCACCACCAACCATCCATCACACTATTTAAAAGTGTGTCGCTACGCTTAATACAGGCACCCAGTCTCAGATTATGTTTTCCTGGAGGCAACTTCTTCTGCATAACTTGCACAAAATGGGACTTACCCTTTGGCGTAATAGGATTTGGATCCCTATCTGATGCGTTATTGATTGAGTTGTGGTATTCGAAAATAAGCTCCAAATCAGGAAAGGGAGCATCCATATCGACTAAATGACCTACGGTTGAATTCAATATCTTTTCAAATTCAGGATCACGACCAACTATTTTTCGCATGGCAACGCGCCAAGTGGGCGCTCTAAAAATCAGCATTTTGCCGTTAGTATCACCTGTCGCCCGTTTGACTACAATCTTCATGGGGTATACTACATTGACACCTGACGTGTCTTCATTGATAGCACTTATCTTTTCTAGCTCTGGCGCTAAACCACCTATGAACCTTCCTTGCTTATAAATTGGAGTGGGATTGAAGTCTACAGACTTATTGGATTGAGCAAGCGAAAACGATGAGAAAACGATTGGAAGCATCATTAGCATCAATGCTCTTTTCATGTTATCTCCTTCGTCGTGAGTATGGAATGTGATGGCTTCATAAATAGCATAAATTTCAATCTGAAGATAACATTTTATGGCCTGCAAATCCCGTCCAGCCACCCGTTTTAACCACGATTTTGCCTGATTAAGGCTTAAAATGATGCCTTCAGATGAAAGATTGGACATCTCTATGTTAAGCTTCTAAAAACAAGTTGATTATGAGGTTTATAGAGCATAGAACATGACAAGAAGAGGATTAAGAATTCACATTGGTATTTTTGGTCGGAGAAATTCGGGCAAATCAAGCTTGCTTAATGCCATTACGGGCCAATCAGTATCTATTGTTTCTGAAATTGCTGGAACAACAACAGATCCGGTTGAAAAAACAATGGAGTTTCTCCCGCTTGGACCAGTAGTCTTTATTGATACGGCTGGTATAGATGATGTTGGCGCTCTTGGAAAGATGCGAATCGCAAAAACGCGACGCATTTTTGATCGGACAAATCTTGCTATCATTGTAAGCGCCAGCGGAGAATGGGGACTTTTTGAGGAGTCTCTACTGAAAGAGCTTACAGAGCTTAAGGTTCCAAGTGTAATAGTATTCAACAAAGCTGATCAATCACAAGCAAATCAGAAGACTCTCGCCAGCCTGCAAGGACGAGGACTGAAAGTCGTACATACTATTGCTACAGAAGGAGTTGGGGTACCAGAGCTTAGACAAGCATTACTTGATACAGTGCCCGCTGACTATTTAAATAATCCAGATATGATAGGAGACCTCGTAGCTCCAGGCCAACTCGCTGTGCTTGTCGTTCCCATTGATAAGGAAGCTCCAAAAGGAAGGCTCATTGTTCCTCAGGTCCAAGCAATTCGAAATCTTTTGGATAATGACTCGTTATGCATGGTCGTGAAAGAGCACGATTTGCGAAAAGCATTGAATAACTTAAAACAGAATCCTGCCCTCGTTGTCACCGATTCCCAAGCATTTTTGAAAGTTGCGGCAGACACTCCTTCTTCTATTCTTATGACTTCATTTTCCATTTTGTTAGCAAGGATGCAGGGAGATCTGTCAGAATTAGTTTCTGGGGCAATGGCCATTGATAAACTGAGGCCAGGCGATCGAATCCTAATAGCCGAGGCTTGCAGTCATCATCCAATTGAAGAAGATATTGGCCGTGTAAAGATTCCAAAATGGCTCAATCAATATGTAGGAGGAAAGTTGGAGATAAGTCATGTCCAAGGCCATGATTTCAAGGAAGATATTTCATCTTACAAGCTTGTGATCCACTGTGGAGCATGTATGACAAATAGGCGTGAAATGTTAAGTAGAATCTTGAAATGCAAAAACGCTGGAGTACCAATAACAAACTATGGACTCACTATAGCCTATTCACTTGGAGTATTTGAGAGAGCGTTAGAAGCATTCCCTGATGTCCTTAAAAAATACAGGGATATCAAAAATAGTCAAAGCGCGAAGAAATAGATTCTTTCATAACTTCGTCGATAGGATACACAAATGGCCTTCTGATTCTGATTAATGCAGCACACATTCCACCTACCGAACTTACGGCTGCGGAGAGCAGTTGTGCTGAAATCAGGGTCAGAATGCAGAGAGCGGATGTGGTGAGCAGTCAACAACGGTTCGCAGAAGCAAAAAGAGTTAGCATTCTCTTTCAGTCTGCGGAAGCACCGCAATTACATTTATTCTTTATTCCTATCGTCCGGTTTACTACCTTTGAAAAAGGCGACTATGCGTCCCCAGAAAAATTTTAAGCCAACAAAGAGGCCTGCAACGCCTGCCACTATAAGTTGTAATATCATGCTGCCCGAACCTGGGTCCAGATAAGCATGTGCATTAAAGGGTAAAAGAAAGATTAGAATTGTCAGTAATATGAGATTTTTCATAGCGTATTGTTTATCATTCTTGAGGTTCTTGCGGAAGGGCTATAAGTGATATTTCTGGCCCTTTGTTATTTGAGACAAGATAGAGTCCTATGGCGTTAAGCTCAGACTTAAACGCATTTTCAGGAACAAAAAAAGCAAAACTGTCTGGATTTCCCTTCCCGTTAGTGCTGAATAATCTGTTAAATCCCCAAATTTTTCCATTTATACTGACAGCAAATTCCTGCCCGGGAGAAAGCTTTCCTTTGACTTTACCCCTTATTCCACAAGGACAATCCTGACCCTTTTGATCAAAAATCAAGCTCTTGCCATCCTTAGCCACACCTTTCTTCATAGTCAGTTTAAATGACAAATCCTGAGTTCTTTGCAAGGAAAATTCACTTATCGACTTAGACAATAAATTACTTCTTTCCCCGATGTAATAAGGATCTATTCCACTTGGGTTGGAATATCCCGGTAGTGCCAGTTTCCAATTTAACGTTTTAACCGGGAGAGAATCCAGCAATGCATATACTAGTTCTTGACCCTCATTCTCTGAGACTTCATCAGGATTAGTGGTATTGTTGAAAGTCTTTGGATTCCTACCTGCAAAGGCTTTCTTTTGCTTGCGAGGATCTGAAGTACTGAACATTGAAGTACCATCTATTTTCCAATCGAGAGGAATTTGTAATACATCGGCTATTGTCGGAAGCACATCTATAGTTTCAACATTTCTCCATTCTTCAACACCTTTCTTTTGTCCGGGCTTCTTTACAAACATTGGAATAGATAACATATCCTCATAGAAATTTAGATTATCGGGGTCTCCTCTTCTATAAGTTTCCGGTTGAAAGGACAAACCATGGTCTGCGGTGATAATCACAAGAGCTTCATCATATACTCCAATACTTTTTAACTTGTTTATAAGCTTTCCCAATAAATTATCTGTCGCGGCAACTTGTAGAAGAAACTGGTGATAACCCCTTTCAATACTTTTTGGATCATTAACCCAACGATTATTTTCATATCCAATGGGTCTTCCAGAAAAATACATTCTGCCCGAGGGCATAAATTGAAAGGGCATATGCGGTAGTATTTGATGGGAGAAATAGAGTGTAGGCTTTTCGGGCTCTTTAATTGACCTTATATACTTAAGAAAGTCGCCATACCTGCTATCTTGAGAGAACTTTGGGGCCTGCCATGGAAGGTTAACATCATTCCAAAAATCCCCCCATTTACCCGTTACATCGGGAATATCCCAACCAAGATCCTTAGGTAGCACTAAGTTTAAATATACTGCACTTAAATCCAAGAGCATTAACTTTAATCGCTGTGCACGGCTTGTTTTAGCACTAGGGCGGCAAAGTTCATCTGGACAAAGTTGCGTAAAAGGTTCTGATACTACCATGTTATGACTGGCACCAAGCATGGTGAAAATATTACGGGGACAATCGTTAAGGGTTGGCGTCAAATGAATGTTTTTTGGCAAAAGGCCCGTCAGGAGCGCGGGCATTGCAATCGGTGTAAATTGATTAACTGCGGTGGCATTTTTAAACCAATAAGATTCTGCTGCAAGGTTAGCAAAGTTTGGAAATCGCAATTGATCAATTTTTTGATCTCTATCCAAAAGTACACTCAGAGGAAATTCATCAAAAACCACAAGAACAACAGGCATCCTGCTCTTGTTGCTAACTAGTCCCAACTTCTCGGCACTATGAGAATGAAATACAAGACTTCTAAGTCCAGGTTTAACAAAAAATGAAATCAGAAGTATCGGCACCATGATTGCCAACATAGTTATGAAAACCCTTGGTAAATAAAAGCGATGATATGCATATGTCGCAATTCCTGTCGCAAGTAAAACAAGAGTGACAACTTGCAAGCCATTTAGGTCGAGTGCTTTAAGCCCAATCCCCATAAAATAAAGGAAAAATAAGGCTGCAATAGCAAATCGTTCATACGATACAGCTACTTTTTGACTTAAAAGTGAAAGAAGCAGACGTATAAATGTCAATATGGCTGGTATCGCAAATATGAGAATGGCACTAACAAAGAAGATCTCCACTGGATCTGCTCTGCGATTTACGAAAAATTCAGGGCCTCTGCCAACCACTTCGAAAAGTGGCGAAGCAATTGCTAAACTTGACAGCACCAAAACATGAAGTCCCCATTGTCTTTTTTCACTCATCAAAACGCCATATGTCAAAGTTTATGAAACTGTTCAGACTGCAATTTGTAATTGCTCAAAATACCGAGCCAAGCTTAAATTACCAACACTTAATAAGTAATTACTACAATTCATGCCAGAAAATAGAAAGTCTAACAATTAATCATTAAAAATGCCTGAAAATAACATTAAATATATCCGAGATTCTTCAATGATGAAATTTTAAAACTCACCAATCAAGTACCTTAAAAAAAGAGAATTGGTCGCTAGTGCCGTTTTCAACAAATTTTTTCACCGTCGACCATCATTGCTA
>JAAZON010000641.1 GCA_012797725.1 SAR324 cluster bacterium
CGTTATGCCGAAAACCGTAAATGGCGCGTGGAAGTAATGAGTGCGAGTGAAGCATCTGCTGGAGGATATAAAGAAATAATAGCTACAATAACAGGGCAAGGGGCTTTCAGCCGTTTCAAATATGAACGTGGGGTCCATCGAGTGCAGAGGGTCCCAACCACTGAGGCGCAAGGACGTATTCATACTTCAACTGTAACAGTTGCAGTGATGCCTGAAGCTGAAGAAGTCGAAGTGAAAATCCAAGATAAAGATCTAAGGATTGATGTTTACCGCGCAGGCGGTCATGGTGGGCAGAGTGTTAATACAACCGATTCTGCTGTTCGCATAACACATCTTCCGACTGGGATTACTGTATGTATGCAGGATGAGAAGAGTCAGTTCAAGAACAAAGACAAAGCGATGAAAGTCTTACGTTCTAGACTTCTTGAGAAACAAATCGAGGAGGCTGATGCAGAAAGACGTGATCTTCGAAGAAGCCAAGTGGGGACAGGAGATCGCGCGGAAAAGATCCGAACATACAACTTTCCACAGTCGAGAGTCACAGATCACAGAATAAGTTTATCGGTCTATTCACTCGATGCTGTAATGAATGGGGATCTCGATCAACTGATTGATCCTCTGACAGCTTATTATCAAGCGGAAGCCTTAAAAGAAGGGGGAGCGGTTAACTAAATAGTTTTTAAGTTCCTGCTTAGAGTCTGACTCGGAATAGGATACTAATTTCAGCATTCTCAAAGTTCTTTCAAAAGTACGCCGTTTACAAAGTATTTTCACAAGAACGATTGATCGGCCTATTGGATCTTGCCTTTCTGCGCAGACACAGACTGGCCTTGTTATTTGTTTCCCTTCAGGCTTGTAAGACGAGGTCTCGGCGAAGTCGTGCCGCTTCTAATGATGGTCGACAGTGAAAAAAGATTATTGAAAGCGGCACTAGACGAATGAAATTTGTGTCTTGTAGGGTGGTGGTAGAAGGAAGAGAGTAAAAAGCTTCGTTGAATAACCAGCACTTTATCCGTGAGGCCCTAGGCAAGAGTTTCAATTATCCAATGCATTGGAAGCATCAGCAAAAAAAGTCTAGTTTTTTCACCTTGCTTGCACTACGGCAAGAAAAGCAAAAAATCACCTTCATTCCCCCTTAAATGCTTTACCATTCCAAATTATTATATGCTTTGCTAAGCCCATTGAATAATCTCAAAGATTTACAGACTGAAGTGGCTACTAGGTTTAGAGTCAACACTCAAGGCTGGCTTATGACATGTCTCCCTAGCAGTGGCGTTAAGCAAATTTTTGAGAAAATTGTTTGCAATTATAATTGCTCATAGAATTGAAAGCTTAAGAAACTTGCTAAGACATCTACAAAGCAGCATAGTCATCCACTATGAGAAGTTTTAAATGTTTAAAGTGTGGAGCATGTTGTCATTGTTTCCCGATATTTGCATCTAGGAGTGATGCAAAACGAGAACCCAGGATCAAAGAATTTGGTAAAGAGTTGCAGCCTTGGCTCGCTACCAAGAAGTGGAGATATCAATTACATCCTCTTCCATTTTTAAATGGATGTGCCTTCCTTGACGAGAATAATAAGTGCCGCATTTACCAAACCCGGCCACTTAATTGCAGGAATTTTAAACCTGGGGGCTTTCAATGTATCGAAGCACGAAAAAGAGAAGACGACCAAGATCTCAATCTTTGAAATAAATGTAAACACTTAACTTTTTTCTTGTAGTAATGAAAAATAACAATGGTTCATGAATAAATATTCCATAGAAAAAGATAATGATTTCAGCTAGCGTACAAAATTTTCTTAGATTTTTCCCCAAGTGGCTGAATCTGCTGTTATTATAAACAAATATTTGGTGAATTGAATTTGAGGGTTAGGCAGAGGTTTAAAGTGGGATTTAGATGAGAGAGCTTCAGCAGAGAGAATATTTGCGAGAGGCCCTTCCAGGTTTATTAGTAGCCTTGATGTGTTTCTCCTGTGTGCTGTTCTTAATTGTGTTTCAGTTTGCACAATCCGGTTCAACTTTCCAGGCGACCCCACTGCGGCAAATATCAAAAGACACAAGTTCCTCAGATTTGGAGTATCGCAAACAAAGGCTAATTCAAGCCTGGAGACGCTTAATGCTTCGCTCCAAACAACAGAGCAGAAGCATAAGATTAAGTAAAAATTCAACCCCCACATCATGGCTTTCCGTGGGCTCTCCGAAAGCTCCAGGTTCAGAAGCTTCAGTTGCTTGTGGTTTTACCAGTATAGAGGAACAAATAGCTCAATCTTTTATATCCGTTCAGCCTCTCACATAGCCCGCGATTTTGCTGGATGAAAGACCTTAGCAGCTAATACACAAGAATGTATTTCATTCAAGCACGTGAATAACCATCCAACGCAGAACTTAAGTTTTCATCTTGTGTCTTTTTATCGGCTCTGAGAACTTGATTAGGAATAAATAATAATACGGTCAAGCCCTGCATTGCTTGTAAGGTCTTTTGAGCCGCTTTAAAGGAAGGTAAAAAATATGAAAAAATTTCTTGCAACGCTTCTTTGTGTTTGTCTCTTTTCAGCAGGTGTAGTGGTTGCTCAACCCATACTGAAATATAACAATCTTGATGTTGCTTATCGTCTGACAGACGAGGAGGATGTTGATAATTTTCACGGTCTTTTTACAAACTTATCTTATTCTTTCTTAGAGTACACATTTCTAAATGTTGGATATCAGTACGATGAAAATGATTTAATGGATGTTAACACCTTCCAATATGGAGGCGGTTTGTATTATCCAATAATACCCGAAGTGCATGTGGTTGGGCGGATCGGAGGTCAACATGCTGAGGCTGATGTGGATTATCTAGGTTCTGTTACTGATGATATCTTTTACATAGGGCCACAGCTCCGATGGGAAGCGATTTGTAAGATTCTGGAAATCAATGGTGCCTTTACATGGTATGATGGCGAAGGTGACACAGACCATGAGTTTGAGGTTGGAGCAGTCGTTGCTGCTACTGAGAACTTAGGCCTAAACTTAAGCGCTCATTTCCTTGAGAATGACATTCAACAGTATGTTATGGGAATTAGACTCACCTTTTAGAAAATGATTTCACCAGCTCCCTCGTATTGATGATGTAGCATTTTTTACGAGGGGGTAGTTTCCCCAATAGAGTTGCAACGGGAGAATCCTTTCTCTACCTACTTTTTTTCAATACCTTGAAAGGCTGAAGCAGCAAGTTTTTCTTTTACTGAAATATGAACTGATAATCACCATTAGTCAGTCTCGCTGTTTGCCTAAATAAACCCTGCGCCAATGATTTTTAACAAAAAATCATTGGCCATAACAGGGCGTGTTAGACCTTGGCTTTTGCCCAAAATCTGCCTCGCCCGGCCTCATTGATTTTTGTTAAAAATGGATGAGGCTGGGTTTATATGGGTATCATCGTTGAGTAAGCAAAGAAAAATGCTAGACTTGCCTTCGGTGATTGCTATGAAAGGATGTTTATGGAGTCAGTTGTTCAAGTAGGGAGAAGATTGAGTGAATTTCTAGACAGATTTAAGGATGAGTGCCTTGCACGCGTCAAGGGAGTGCAAATAGAGCCAAAACTTGAAGTCCTTCTGGGGCGCCTTCAGGCGGATGAGATGTTTAAGGATGCCCTTAAATCAGGAGAGGCTTTTTGGATTTGTTTTGATGAAGAAAAAGCGCCTGTAGGTACGGTGCCTCTTACTTATAAAGTGAAAGATTTAAAGGTAGAGCGAAGCCAAGAGAACCCTTCGCAAATTACATACCTTAAATTGAATTTTAATGTTGAAGCTGGCATCTTTGGTTCTGATAGTAAGATTGAACTTGGGTTTTCGGAAGAAGGGAAGTTAATTTCTGGCAAGTTGCACAGGTGGGGATATTCAACATTTGGACCAACAGGAGGTGAGCAATATACAGAGGAAGAAAAAGGATTTGTTAAAGCAATTAATTCTGATTTACGACTTTCTTGCAAAATATTAGCGGCACATTACAACCGAGAAGTTGGTCCCATGCAGGTTAGAGTTTAGAAAGGGCTGTCACAGCAAGTTGTTTCAGCACTTGGCTTTTTGAAGTCTTATAGTGATAAAATTTCAATTGCTTTATTGGAAGGTGATGAAACTACCTCAAAACCACGTGGGTTCTGAGAGACATAATTTTAGTAAAAACTGTTATGGCAAAGCTTAGTTTGCAGGCAATCTTTTGGGATAACGATGGTGTGCTTGTTGACACCGAGATCCTTTACATGAAGGCCACAAAGGAAGTTTTAAGTAAAAATGGTGTTGAGTTAACAGAGGATCTTTACAGAGAGCATTTTTTAAAGAAAAGCAGTGGATTAAGTTCACTACTACCCAATTATGCTCACCAAGCAATTTCCAAGCTTCGACAAGAGCGAAATGAGATTTACTCTAGATATTTAAGTACTGAAAATGTCCTGATCGCTGGAGTCTCTGAAGTGTTAAACGAGCTCTATGGAAGGTATAAGATGGGAATTATCAGCAGTTCGAGAAGGGATCATTTCGATATAATCCATTCAAGAACTGATATTCTGCGTTTCTTTGATTTCATTCTTACAGAAGGTGATTATGATTTTGCGAAACCACATCCCGCTCCGTATTTAAAGGCCCTTAATATCGTTAATCTCCCACCAAGAAATTGTTTAGCAATAGAGGACTCCTTTAGAGGACTTTCTGCAGCAAAAGCGGCAGGCATTCCTTGTTGTCTGGTGAGAAGTCCTTTCATTAAAGACCCAAGTATTTTAATGCCTGATTTTACTTTGAATAGTATTAGGGATTTGCCTCAACTCGTAAGAGAGAACTACAATTGGTACCAATATTCTGAGGAAAAGAATAGTATTGGTTTTTAGCGAATCTCTCATTCATATAATGAAAATATTTGATACCAAGAATGGTCATTGGAAAAGATTGCCAAGCTTAGGAAGCATTTTGGCAATGCTTCTTTTCTTTACCTATCTTTACCTTTTTCTTTGGGCAGACTCGGATCAACTTCAGGGGATGGCGCAATATTGGTTCAACCCAAAATGGGCGACCGACGATTCGACTCAACAAACCTTTCCGTTTTTACGAGCATTATATCCTGGCCTATTCGACAATGATTTCGTAGCCAAAATGATGATGAACTACATTCCTCCACTTCATTATTGGCTTGGGTTTTCAATAACTCTTCTTACTAAAGACCCCGTCATGACTGGTCATTGGTTAATGCTAATACAGTTAAGCCTGACTTTAGTTTTTTTATTTGGGGCGGTCTACTATCTTGCAGGAAGCCCCGCAGCCTTTTTTGCAATCACATGGTTTCTTCATACAAAACAAGTTGTGCAAAGAATGCCTGGAGGCCTTCCCAGAGGCTGGTCCACAGTGATTCTTTCTGCCTATTTCTTTCTGATTGTAAAAAAATCTCATAGAGGCATACTTGCTCTGTTATTAATAGGAAGCCTTATTCATCAACCATCCACACTGATTGTTAGCGCAGCCTATGGCTTGTATTTGCTCTGGCAAGTAATATGGCCATCTTCAAGGCTGCACTTTAAAAAGCATTTTTTTGTTTTTCTCGCATTTTGTCCGCTGTTATTAGTGATTACTTTATGGTCTGCTTCGAAGCCAAGCGAATTTGGTAATATGGTGACATATGAACAGGCACTTAATAAGCCGGAATTCTCATCCAAACTTCCAAAAGGTCGCTTTGCCTTTGTGCCATTTAAAAGCATTAAAGCCGAAGTTTCGGCAAATGCTTTTCATGCATTTGCAAACACTAGGGCATTTCCACATTTTAAATCAATATGGTGTCAACCGTTCTATCCAGTTACCATACTGCTTTCGCTTGTGCTTGTTGGAGCGACTCTGAGAAGAAAAGTAGTAATCCCGATATGGCTTTGGGCTTTTGCTGTGGCAGCGGCTGTAATCTATATTGCATCCCGAATCTTAGCTTTTCGGCTTTTTGTCCCAGATCGCTATTTGCAGTCTCCGTTTGCATTGTTCTTCATAGTTGCTTTCACGGTGGCAATATGGAGGCTATTTACTGAATCTAATTTGAGTAAAGGCATTGAGTATAAGTATTCAAGATCAACCATGTCGCTTCGGCAAGAGTTATTGGGTGTTGTAGCCTTAAGCTTATTGGGACTTTTCGTGTACAGCGGTTCTGGAAGTGGGCTTCATCCGCCAACAAATTTTAATTATCCGAGAGATAGTCGTGGAAGGGTATTCGAATGGGTGAGAAAGCATACGCCGCAGAATTCGCTTATTGCCGGAGACCCCATATTTATTGATCCAGTGCAACTATTTGGAGAAAGAGCAGGCTATATTACGGCTGAAACAGCGCATCCCTTTTACGACAAGTATTGGGTCGAAGCTTTGCGTCGGCTCGAGATATCAGTGAAAGCCCATTATGCAGAAACTGTTAGCGATTTTGTCGCCTTTCTTGAAGCAGAGAAAGTGGATTTCTTTATTTTTGACCGCAAAAAATTCGTGATGGGAGATAAGGTCAAGTATCGTTATTTTAATCCCTTATATTACTTGGTGGAATCTCTAACAAGCGGACGTTCTTTAGATAGCTATGTGTATTCTCAGCTTGAGAAAATGGATAAAGACGAAGCAAGAACATTCTTGGTCTTTAGAGATGACAGAGCTTTGCTTGTGGACATAAAGGCGCTGAAGGATTACCTAAATGTTCGCTGAGTTTTTTGTTTCTCTGACCCGCGCATCCTTGAAAGTGTTAAATGTAATTCAGCTGTGCTCGGGCTAATGCTTCAATTTTTGTTGGTGATAGTTATCATATTGTCGGTAAAAAGTATTTCGAGTTATCATCCTAGCTATTGTTGAAATTGGTTTTTCGAAAAACCAGGTCAAAAATGAGTGGTACCTTAATGGTCTCCTCGAACGGTTGTTTTGAACTACGTTACGAAGAGCTTATTATTTAAGGAGATCTTTCATGCGACATCCTTTGCTTCAACTAAGCGTTTTGGTTCTTTTTTTTCTGTTGACGCAGATACTGATATCAGCCGAAGCTGCTATGGCTGTTCAGAAACTAGTCTGTGTTTCTGATAACGGAGCCACATATCCTGCGGAAGCGGAGGCAGGGCAGGTGAAGCGTATTAAGACTCCTACTTACCGAAAAAGGCTTAACGCCTCTCTTGGAAAATTAAATCAGACGATAAAAGACCTACAAGTTCAAATAAGAAGGCTTAACTTAAAAAAGACTAAGGCTGCAAATAGTAGAGTTAAGAAATTAAGGAAGCAATTAAAATCTTCACAGACTCGAAAGTCAGAGCTTTTAGAGCAAAAGACTATTCTTAAGTACTGTTTTGGTGGCAGAATTGCTGAGACTGCTCCACTTCTTATCTTGAAAGAGAACTTCGAAATTGGGTCATCGGAAGTATTTAAGCACAATAGCGATCTAATCCTTCAGGCGAGCACAGGCTCAATTCATGTCGCTGGAACAGTGGAAACCACCAAAGCAGGCGCGCGTCTTTCTCTGATTGCCTCAAAGGGCAATATTACCCTTGCAAAAGGCAGCCTCCTCAGGGGAGCTTCTGGGGGAGATGGAGTATTAACTCGTAGCCTTTCACATACTTTAATAAGGTCGCCCAACACCGGAAAAATAGTACGTGTTAAGGCTCAGATAGTTTCAGGCGGTGCTGGTGAGAATGGAGCTGGAGTGCGACTAGAAGCAGCAGCTGGGGCAGTGAATTTCGAGCCTGGTTTTGCAATCGAGCTTGGCAATGGAGGAAACGGAGCCGACTTTTCCGTTTCAAATATTGCGGCGTTAACAGGCAAGCAGTTTGAACTCGAGAATGCTGGCGGTAATTCTGGAATTCTTGAAATTCGGGCCTCCCAGCTAAACGGTCTTGAAGGTGCGCAACTTGGGACTCTGCAAGATGGCACGCAAATGTGGTTCCCAGCCGATAATACCGGTATTAGCGGCGGCAGGGGTGGTAATGCAGGCAGCGTATCATTCCCTGAATCTGAAAGCTCTGCAAGTGCTCGCAACAAACATCGAGGACTTATACTCCCCGTAGGCAGCTGGATACAGAACTCTAGTAGTAGTCTTGGAAGTGTTCTGGGCGCTTCAAAGACCGCAGAGAATCCCTTCTATGTTGAAGTGACTGGTTCAAAGGGTGGTGACGGTTGGATATCAGGTGGTAATGGGCAGAGCCTTAGATGTATAGGCACAACAGTAAGAGACGCCGAAAGACGAATATGGGTCGGCCAGTCAGTAGCGATTCAAGCAGGAGCTGGTGGACCTTGTTTCGTGCCCTTCGGAAGTCCGGGCAAGGGCGGATCGGCGTATGCAAAGGGTGGAGATGGAGATTCTGCTACTGTTCCTGGGCAAGATGGGGGAATGGGAGGTTCGGCAACTGCATTTTCTGGCTTGGGTGGTTTTATTAACCAGCTGATCTTTGGCCCTCCCTTCAAGTATGGAGACTGTGGTGATGCTACTGCAATCGGTGGTAATGGAGGTGCTGGTGGAGGGCTTTGCCCGAGTCGGGTATCCACTAAGGGAGGAGATGGGGGCTTTGGCGGGCAGTCGATAGCTCAGCAATGCCGTATTTTCCCAATGTCGACAGTTACTTCTTATGGACGTCTGATTTCCATTAGCGGAAATGGTGGCAATGGTGGTGATGCAAAAAGAGGTGGTAGCGTGGGAAGAGGTGGAAGTAGTCCTAATCCACTACTAGGTGAGGGCCGGATGCCTGGTTCTTATAAGCAGCAAGGCACTAACGGTCTTGGGGGCATTACGTGTGGCAGTGTAGTGCCGACACCATCGCCCCAATATACATCGGTACCCGTAGAGCCCACTGTTGATCCCACCCAAACGCCACCCGTGGTGACACCTACCCCTACGCCCACCCAAGGATATGGCTCGAGTTGCACCTGTGCTAAAGCCAATTTAGTGGTGTTAAATCCTGCAGCTTGCGTAACCGAGGGCATATCCGATGCATCTAATCCAGAACATTGTGTAATTTTTTTGGGATCTGGCTCTGTAGCACACGGGACGACCTATGATTTTGGAGGCACCACCTGTGTAGTTGAGGTGCGTTGTCCGCTTTAAAGAAATAAGTAGCCATACTCTTGCACTCAAGTATAGTTTTCTGATGATTTCTATCTGTGAGATGGGAGATTAAGAAAACAATTCGCCAAAATTTCTGTTGCATCTACTGTTTTTTTCACCTTCTGTTCACGCTCTCAGACAGGAATTTTGGCAGAGTGTCTAATTGCTGCTTTTAGACATCCAACAAGATCTCTATAATTTCTTTGATCAATGAATCACTGAATGCCGCCATTTGGCTTTTGTAAGCCCAAACGCAGTGAAGTGCCACCACTCGTCCTTAATTGGCGCAAAACCTCCATGCTTCATCACTTTGCGTAGTAACATTCTATTCCTTACTTGATTAATTTGCAGTCTTCCTTCCTTAAGCATTTTTCTCTCAAGTTGTGGTTCTGACTCAGGGCTAAGCTCATCGAACTCTGTGCCCATGTCAAGAGGAACACCTTTGTCGTCCACAATTGTAAGGTCAATTGCTGCCCCGAAATTGTGGAGCGAAAGTCTGGAAGGATCCGCAACATATTTTTCCATGGGAGTGCCCTTCACCTTATCCCAAAGTTTTTGCTGGATGCTTAAAGGTCGGGCAGCATCATAAATGCAAAGGGCATATCCTGGATGAAGTGTATGAAGTTCCATATTCGCTCTTTTAAGCATCTTGGCAACCTGCGGTAAAACATAGGCTTTCTTTAGTGATCCATACATATCTTCAGAGAGAATGTTGTCGGACGTTGAATATTTTAGTGAAACCAAGATAGAAGGCTCATATTGTTGAATATCCACGAGCCCGCGAGAACGCATCATTGCATCTAAATTTGTACCTGATTCGATAATAGTCTTTCTTTCATACTTACCTATGCTTTTCTCGCGTGCAAGAAGGCGCTTGCATTTATTTCTGGCTGTGCGAATTAGGTGTCTAGCGGATCTCCTTAGCCTAG
>JAAZON010000642.1 GCA_012797725.1 SAR324 cluster bacterium
ATTCCAAGAGGTGAGAGTGGAGTTGAACAAACAAATGCGAACAGCTAAGAAAATATATCTTTATGATGATGATGTGGATTTCCTGTATCAAAACAAAATCCAGTTGCAAGCTTCTGGCTACGAGGTTTTCGATACGGAGATACGTCAAAAATTAGAGGAGAAGCTTGCCGCTGAGAAACCAGATCTGGTAGTTGTGGATCTGATGACTGAGCATGATGATACTGGCTTCAGTGTTTGTTACCGAATAAAACAAATGTATCCTGATGTTCCGGTGATTATTGCCACGGCGATGGCCTCAGAAACTGGGTTGGAGATTGATGCTTCCACTGCGGAAGAACGCTCTTGGATCAAGGCCGATCTTTTGCTTGCAAAGCCTTTGAGGTTTGAACAGCTATTGGCCTCTATTAAGCATCTTTTGGGTGAAGACCAGACTGGGAAGTAAGGAAGCTACTGATATGGAAGAGATTCATGTTCTGGTTGTTGACGATGAAGAACACATGCGAAATGCGATAGATCGCGTTATTTCCAGGTTTAGCTTTCACGCCTCTGAGGTCGATTCGGATGTGAGTTTCACCACTGAACAAGTTGGAAGTGGTGAGGATGCATTGATGTGTTTTGAAAGAAAAGTACCGGATCTTTTATTTTTAGATCAAAAATTACCCGGAATTAGTGGTTTAGATGTTTTGGAGAAAGTGTCAGGCAAGGCGCCAGGGATGCTTACAATTATGATTACTGCATATGCTTCCATTGAAACAGCAGTTAAAGCGACGAAACAAGGAGCATATGACTTTTTGCCCAAACCGTTTACACCGGCAGAACTAAAATATGTGACTCAGAAAGCTGCGGGGCGCATATTATTAGCACGAAGCGCAAAACGTTTAGCCGAAGAAAAGAAGCAAATTCGTTTTGAGTTTATTCGAGTACTGGGACATGAGCTAAAAGCTCCTATTGGCGCGGTTGGCAATTATCTTGCCTTAATGAAGAAGAAAACGCTCGGGGAAACCCTTGAGGCTTATGAGGATGTAATTGACAGAAGTCAAATAAGACTTGATCAAATGCAAAAATTAGTTGCCGATCTTTTAGATATGACACGAATTGAATCTGGGCAACGTATACGTGAGATTGCCGTTCATGATTTGAGGGAAATTGCAGAAAAATCTATTGAGCTGGTGGATTTGCAAGCCAAGTCGAGGGAAATAACTCTTTCTCTTAATGAAGGTTCTAAGGTTCTCATGAATTGCGACAGAAGTGAGATGGAAATGATTTTTAACAATCTGCTTTCAAATGCAGTAAAATACAATAAGGACGGCGGACGTGTGGAAGTTCAGATTGAGCAGTTAGGAGATCAGATCCAAATCAAGGTTTCTGACACGGGAATCGGGATGAGTCATGAAGAAACGAAACGCCTTTTTAATGAGTTTGTTAGAATAAAGAATGAGAAAACGTTTGGGATATTAGGAAGTGGATTGGGACTTTCGATTGTTAAACGTCTTGCAGAGTTAAATGGGGGCTCTGTAAGAGTGGAGAGCGAAGCTGATGTTGGATCGACATTTATAGTGACGCTGCATAATAAATCTTTGCAGTAATTGCTCAAGAAGTTCGCAAATGGAGGGTCAAGCTTCCTGCTTCGCGAAGGCTACGTAGGATGGGC
>JAAZON010000054.1 GCA_012797725.1 SAR324 cluster bacterium
GACTGTATCATCGGATTTGCTCTAGGATTGAATACGAGTAAAACAGGCTTCAACTTTAGTGGTTTTGCTCCTAAAGCCAAGAAAATTCTAGTAGATATCGACGAAGGGCAGCTTCATGCTCAACCCGTGAAGCCAGATATCGGGATTCATGCAGATGTTCGTATTTTTTTGCAGGCTCTCTTGCGAAAGATTAAGGCCGAAGGCCTAAAATTCAACCCTTCACCTCGATGGTTAGAGGCATGTGCTTCGTTGAAAGAACGTTATCCAATAATTACGGAAGATTATTTTCGGGATACCGATCATGTTAATAGTTATGTCTTTATGGATAGGCTGTCTGACCAGGCTTTAGCTCGGGACATCGTGGTTGCCGGAAATGGAATAGATGCAGCGAGCTACTGGCAAGCCTTTAAGGTCAAGAGAGGTCAGCGATGCATGATAAACGGCAATTGGGGATCTATGGGATGGGATCTTCCGGCTGCTGTGGGGGCTTGCATAGGAAGCAATAGGAGAACAATCTGCGTAACTGGTGATGGCAGTTCGCAATGGAATGTCCAAGAATTGCTGACAATCAAGCATTATAATTTACCCATAAAGATCTTTATCCTTAATAACCAAGGCTACACAAACATCAGAATGACTCAGTCTGCTTTTTTTGGGAGATTTGTAGGCGCAGACAAGGCTTCTGGTGTGAGCAATCCAGACTTTTCCTATTTAGCCTCAGCATATGGTTTACGCTACTCTTCTATTCAAAACAATGCGGAGCTTGAAAAGGGTATTAAGGGTGTATTAGCCGATGACGTCGCAACACTTTGCGAAGTCAATATTTCAGTTGAGCAAGGAATTAGTCCGAAGGCATCATCTTTTAAGAGAGATGATGGCGTGCTTGAATCTAGGCCTCTTGAAGACATGTCTCCATTTCTCCCGCGGCAAGAGATATGGGATAATATGCATATCTTCGATGAGGACTGAGGGTAGAACAGGGCCGCCTGACGAATGATGGGTTTGTAGCCTTAAATTCTTTGCGATAACTCTAATAAGGACAATCTCAATTGTTTAAAATCATGAGTGGTGCCTTGATATTAGATTACCTATAATTTACCTTTATACTCAGAATGAGCCTGGAGATAAGAAACGAGTAATTGATTAGGAGAAAATTCTCGTGCCAGATTTTTTGATTGGAGAACGTCGCGTAGGCTCAGATTGCCCACCACTTGTAGTAGCAGAGATCGGAATAAATCACGAAGGGGATATCAATAAAGCAATTCGCATGGTTGATGATGCGCATCAGGTAGGTTGTGAATGTGTGAAGTTTCAGTCGCATGTAGTAGATGACGAGATGATTCCAAATAATGTAGTGCCCAGTAATGCTAATGAGAGTATTTGGGACATGATGAAGCGTTGCGCATTATCCTTGGAGGAGGAGCGGGGATTAAAAGAATATGTCGAATCCAAGGGGATGATCTTTCTTTGTACTCCGTTTTCCCGTGCGGCTGCGGAGCGTTTAAGATCTTTTAATGTGCTTGCCTATAAAATTGGCTCCGGGGAGTGCAATAACTATCCCTTAGTAAAAATCATAGCATCCTATGGAAAGCCGGTGATCTTGAGTACTGGCATGAACAATATTGAATCTATCTCACCAGCTGTGCAGATCTTGCGTTCGGCTGGAGTGCCATTTGCGATCTTGCATTGTACATCTATGTATCCAACTCCTCATGAGAAAGTAAGGCTGGGTGCGATGGTAACTTTGGCCGAACACTTTCCAGATGCAGTAATTGGATTAAGCGATCATTCAATTGGCAATTACACTTGTCTAGCTGCGGTGGCTCTTGGTGCTCGAGTCTTGGAAAAACATTATACATCAGATAAATCATGGCCAGGCTCAGATATTCCAATTTCAATCGACCCGAGGGAATTAAAGGATTTAATAATAGGTTCAAGAGCTATTTTTAAGGCTATGGGTGGTGCGAAGGATATTCTAGCTGATGAACAGGCAACCATTGATTTTGCGTATGCTTGCGTGGTTTCGACTCGGGATATTGAAGCAGGGGAGAAGCTTAGCTCGGAGAACATCTGGGTTAAACGGCCAGGCACGGGAGAAATAAGGGCCGTTCATTATGAAAATCTTTTGGGAAAGATTGCCTTACGAGAGATTCCAGCAAACACTCAGATCAGCTGGAAGGATATTGATTGGTGATAAAGGGAAAGAATGAGGGCGGTTAAACAAGCCAAGATTCTTTCGCGTCCGCGAATAGCCCTTGAAAGCGTACTGCCGTTAGAAACGCCATTTTCAGTGGAAATTGATATATGCAGTGCCTGTAATTTGCGTTGCAATTTCTGCTTTCATGGGGACGCAGATGAAATCAAAAAATCCAGAGTGCAATTTGGCTTGATGAATATGGGTTTGTTCACCAAGGTGATAGATGACCTTAAGAAATTCCCGAGTTTAGTAAAGAAAGTTAAACTTTTTGAATTTGGCGAGCCGTTATTAAATCCTCATCTGCCGGAAATGATAAATTATGTCAAGGAGTAAATAAATGGGGAAATATATTAGATACAAATTAGCAAAGGAAAAAATCAAAATATAGAGCACCGGCCTGAAAAGTTTGTTCTGATTCATTGTGCCA
>JAAZON010000643.1 GCA_012797725.1 SAR324 cluster bacterium
GAAGGATATGGAATAATCCAGCCTAGAGTTGGTGTTTCTCTGACAAGCGCCTATCAATCTTTGTTTTCTAGGATTTTTTCGGGTCATTCGGGATTGGATCCTTATACTCAATCCGTCTCAGATGTTTACCAAGATCTCTTCAATGAGGCCTCATATATTGGCAAGGGGATATATGATGTTCAAGCATTTGCAGAGGCTCTGGACAATCGAGTCCCTGAAAATGCGCTTTTAAGTCACGATCTCTTTGAAGGTAGTTTTGCTCGTTGTGGTTTGGCGACAGACATTGAATTATTTGACGATTTTCCATCGCGTTATCATGTGCATGCGAAACGCCAACATCGTTGGATTCGCGGAGATTGGCAATTGCTACCATGGATCTTCGATCATATTCCTGATGCAAAATGGAAAAGGTACAAAAATCCAACCTCAGGTTTGTCACGCTGGAAACTAATTGATAATTTGAGACGTAGTCTTGTTGCTCCGTCCATTTTCCTTCTTTTTGTTGCAAGTTGGACAATATTACCAGGTTCCCCTCTATATTGGACTTTGTTCGCGTTGCTTGTTGTGGCATTTCCTGTTTATGCGAATCTGGCGCAGGCCCTGATAATTCCCCCGCGAGGTCTTTCAATTCAGAGCCATGTTACAGGTGTAGGAAGAGACATATATCGTATGTCGAAACAGGCAGTCTTGACATTAGCATTTCTTCCTCACCAAGCTCTGCTATCTGTTCACGCAATATTGATCACCATTTATCGTGTCTCCATAAGCCGCAAGCATCTCCTTGAGTGGGAGACCCATTACCATTCTGAACGACGAATGGGGCATTCCCTAAAGTCCTTCATTCTCGAAATGTCAGAGGCAATTGTTTTAGTAGCGATGGTATTTGTCGCGGTGGTTATTGTTGAGCCACAAAATCTTTTATATGGAGTTCCCTTCCTACTGATGTGGATGTGCTCTCCTTTTATTGCTAGTTCACTTAGTAAGCCGCTAAAAGTGGAGGGGCAGCAACTCGATCAAGGGGATCGTATTTACTTGGGTCATATTGCCTACGACACCTGGAAATATTTTCGAGAAAACTTGAACGAAGATAATAATTTCCTGATTCCAGATAATGTTCAATTAGTCCCGAATTATATTGTTGCGAAAAGAACTTCCCCTACAAATATTAGTCTATCAATGTTAGCTACATGCTCGGCATGTGATCTGGGATTTATTCCCCCTACCTCAGTTGTTGAGATTTTGGAAAAAATTGTCCAATCACTTCAAAAGCTAGAGCGTTTTAAAGGACAATTCTTGAACTGGTATGCGACAGATGATCTCAGATCTTTGTACCCTCGTTACATATCTATGGTAGATAGCGGTAATCTATTGGGACATTTTGTTGCTCTCCAGGTTGCTTTACAGGATTATCTTAAGCAACCGCTCTTCAGCAAGAATCATCTTCAACACTTGTCAATGCTCTTGAGAAGTTTGAGAGGACCTGAAAAAGAAGGAGAGATGTTTAAACGCCTAAGGGAGATGAGTGATACATTAATGGAGAGTACGCCAACCAATCAGAAAATTGCTAGAGTGTTAGGCGTTATTTCAAAAGGATTACTGAGCACCGAGACACAGTCTGGTCTTGAGGCACTTCCAAATAGAAAGAATTTCATAACCGATCTTCATTTCTATGCGCCTTTATTTCAATGGTTTGAATGGATAGACGTATATGAAGCATTGAGAAACGACTGTGGGATTGACAAGCAGCTACTTGGAACAGAAGAAAAGGGGAGTCTTTGGAATGCAGTTGATGAGATCTTAACAAAGAATTTGTTATCACCTGCGTTGCTTGAGCAATTACTTCCTAAGGTACGGAATCTGGTTGAAACTCTACAAAGTGAAGATTCGTTACAACATACCGCAGCCTTCCTTAGCCGCTGTGAAGAGCTAATTCTAACACTGCAAAATGCAGAAAATGCCCTGTTGAAGTTTAGGGAATCCTTAACATTTATTGATAATTCGCTTGAAGCTTTCATTAATGATATGGATTTTCGCTTTCTTTTTGATGAAGGAAAGAATTTATTCGTGATAGGGTACAATGTCGACTCTGCACGTCGAGATAATAGCTTTTACGATCTGCTTGCATCAGAGGCTCGACTTGGAAGTTTCATGTCTATTGCCTTGAACCAAGTTCCTCAACAGCATTGGTTCTCATTGAATAGAGGTCTAGCTGAGACACAAGGTGGAAAAGCACTTCTTTCATGGAGTGGCACCATGTTTGAATATTTGATGCCTCTGCTTGTTATGAAAGATTTTCCTGGAACCTTGCTATCGGAAAGTTACAGATCAGTAGTTCGGGCACAACAGATATACACTCGGCGTTTCGGTATTCCATGGGGAATATCGGAATCAGGATATAGTGGAGTTGACTTTGAGAAGACCTATCAGTATCACGCATTTGGGGTACCAGGTCTGGGCTTGAAGAGGGGGCTTGATGACGATCTTGTTATTTCACCATATTCGACATGTTTAGCCCTGATGATAGATCCTCAAGCAGCGGTCAAGAATCTTCGAAGACTTGAATCCGGAGGGGCCTTAGGCCCATATGGATTTTTTGAGGCGGTTGATTATACAAATTCACGGCTTGTTGAAAACGAAGATCATCATATAGTGAGATCTTTTCTGGCACATCATCAAGGAATGAGCCTTATTGCAATTAATAATGTCTTAAATAATGGCATATTCCAGAATCGTTTTCATAGAGATCCAAGGGTCAAATCGTGTGAATTGTTGTTACATGAACGTTTCCCAGAGAGATTGCCAGTTCTTACAACTGAGGAAAGTCTGGTAACCGCTCCTGAATCCAGAGAGGAGCAAGAAGAGGGGAATGTCACCTACATTCTAAATACCCCACACACAAGCCAGCCTCGGACACATTTAATATCGAATGGGCAATATACTGTAATGGTGGATCACATAGGAAGTGGGTTCAGTTCCTTCGAGAAAAACATACAGCTTACTCGTTGGAGGGAGGATCCCGTATTCAATCAAATGGGAACCTTTATTTATGTGCGGGATCTGGAGACAATGGAGTGTTGGTCTACAGCATTCCAACCGACTCTTAGAGAACCGGATAGTTATGAAGCGATTTTCACTCCAGATAAAGCCGAATATAAAAGAAAGGATAATGGTATTTATCTCCATACAGAGATTACTGTAGCCCCGGAGGATAATGTCGAAGTTCGCCGAGTTACTGTCGCAAACTTATCGAAAAAAAGACGGATTATTGAATTGACCAGCTTCGGTGAAGTCGCGCTTGCACCAAGGCGAGCAGATGCATCACATCCGGCATTTTCAAAAATGTTTGTAGAATCAAAATGGCATTCAGATCTTGATGCTCTTACGTTTGCACGTAGACCTCGATCGGCAGGAGATGAGGTGATGCACTTCATGCATTCGATAAGTAGTCGAGTTGTTTGGACCAAGACCCAATATGAAACTTCAAGAATGAATTTCATAGGACGTGGCAATAGTGTGCATAATCCAGAGATATTCAGGACAGCGAAATCACTTTCAGGAACCACGGGATATGTTCTTGATCCAATTTTCTCGATTCGGACTCAAGTCGAATTGGAACCTGGCGAGTCTGAGGGCCTAACATTTTATTCAGGTGCTTCGCGTAATAAAGATGAGCTGGTCCAATTAATTCAAAAGTTCAAAGATAGCCATCAGGTATCACGAGCATTTGAAATGGCATGGAGCCAGAGTAGTGTAGAACTACGAAACGAGCGTATGTCGGCAGGACAAGCGCAAGCGTATCAACGTCTTGCCAATGCATTAATGTTTAACCTTCCAAAAGTACGTGGACGTCCAGAAGTGATTCGTCGCAATAAGTTGACCCAGTCTGGATTGTGGCGTTTTGGAATTTCGGGCGATTACCCAATAGCTTTAGTTTTTCTTACGGAGCCTGGAGAACTAAGAATTGTTAAGGACTTGCTCACAGCACATTATTACCTGCGTATTCGCGGATTCCAGTTTGATCTCGTAATTATCAATGAATATCCAGGTGGATACATGCAGAATCTGCAGGAAGAACTGGAGCAGCTGGTAAAAGCAAGTCTTTCCGCTCATCTTGTGGATAAGCATGGTGGTGTATATATCAGAACATCTCAACAGCTTTCACGGGAGGAAAGGGATCTGCTTGAAGCTGTCGCAAGAGTGGTTCTTCAAGGAGGAAAGGGACCTCTCGCCGCACAACTTAAACTTGAAGATGCGCAAGAAGAATGGGTATCTTTTGAAAGGAAGATAGTTGCTGCTCAACATGGCAAATCAAAGAATGAAAATCGTGAAAAGATAGCGTTCTTTAACGGCATTGGAGGCTTTGATCAAGACGGTAAGATTTATTCTGTTTTTATCGAGGATAACAAACTTCCTCCACAACCATGGTCTAATATAATTGCAAATCCTTCCTTTGGCACTCTAGTTACTGAATCAGGTGCAGGTTATACTTGGTCTGAGAACAGCCGCGAGAATCGTATTAGTGCCTGGAGTAATGATCCTGTCAGCGATCCGCACAGTGAGGCTATTTTCCTCCGTGACTCTAAGAGTGGGGTTTACTGGTGTCCTACTCCAAGGCCAGTAATATCTGATGCCAGTTACCTAGTGCAACATGGGTTTGGTTTCACTAAATTCATTACAGAAATTGATGGTATAGAAAGTGAACTCTTGATCACAATATCTCAAGAAGAACAGGTGAAATGGTGGCAGCTAACTTTGCTGAACAAGTCAGGAAGAGAGCGGAATATAGAGGCATATTTGTACGTGGAATGGCTGCTTGGCGTTCTTCGAGAGGAAAGTTATCGTTTCTTGGTTACCGCTTTTGACGAGCCATCTGA
>JAAZON010000644.1 GCA_012797725.1 SAR324 cluster bacterium
GGCATATGTGGTATGTATTTTCTGCATGTGGCGTAAACCTCACGACCTCTATTGTTTATCCCAAACACTTTGCTTAAAAAGCAACTTATGTGCCACTCAGTGCTTTATCCACAAAGCATTGAAAAAGCAGGCACTCTTAATTGAAAGTCGAGCATCTTTATGTTGAGAACTTATACAACTTTTGTACAAAGAAAGAACATAATAACTATTGATATCCTTTTTAAATGGTTTGATTTTGATTTTTCTCTAACTTTTGGATAATGTCGATAGATAATGGATAGCATGACATTTCGTTCAAGATTGGTTCAATTAATGCAGCGAAGCCGCAAGGCTTTAAGGCTCTATAGCAATGTCGAGCGCTTCCCAAATGAAGTGACATCGGAATTGTCTGAGGTGCAAGTTGCAGAATGGCGCCGTGTCAACTCAGAACTTCTTAGAGAATTGAATCTCGCATTAGAGCATCCAAGTCAAAAACGAGTTGTTGGGGAAGTCTTTGGAATTAGAGATCAGTTCTACGGTGAATGGAAACTTGCCGAGGCTGATATGCATCGGAAACAGAGACAGCTAGTCGAGTGTTCAGAGAATGCAGATTTTATCAAGGCCTCCTTGCTCTCCAAGGAATTGGTAACTCTTAAAGCAAGAGCACAGGCCTGTCAGGCAGCCCATCATGAGATAAACCAATTATTGTTGAAAAGTCATGTGGCAGCGCCAAGCACTGAAAAAGAGCCTCAAATGGAAGAGCTTCCTGAGCCAACCCTTAAGCAACCCGAACACAAAGCAGAGATTCGGATTGCTAAAGTAATTCCTCTTCGTAATTTGGCGGGACAGAGGAGTTAGCCAATCTTGGTCAGCACCCTAACTGGCGCTCCAGTGAAAGCAGCAACCACTGGAACAGGGCCAGGGCCAAAGGTTCTATCAATCAACGCTGCCCAGCAAAGAACGGGAATTCCTCGAATTGTGGCTTTAGTGTGAGCTTCAAGGCTAGAGCGCGCTGTAGTGATAACATCAGTAACTAAGACGCAATTTGCACCTTTATATTTCTCGCCATGCCCATTTGACATCTTACTTTCCAAGTATTGTTCAAGAGGTATGTCATCGGCGTTGATAAGTTCTGAATAAAATGCACAAAGACGTTCGGCAAAGAAAGTGTATCCCCCTGGAAGTTTGAGGAAAAGCTGTGGTGTTTGAGGATAAAGAAGATCGTGAATTCGATTTGCCACGTATTCCGCGCAGACATTAAGTTCTTCATCGACAAGATCTTCAACCCTATAGTAAACATGACTTTCGCATCGACCGCCAATTGGAACTGGCTCTTCATATTCTTCAGTTATGCGCTCAAAAATATCATTTACTTCTTCGAGAGAGACCATAAGAATTCCTCGTCTAAACAAGCTTCTTGTCTCAGCTCCGCGATCATACAAACGCAGCCAGGAACACCAAGAACAATATGCCAAACCATATTACTATAACGGTTTTCCTTCGAGTTGTCTTCAACAAAACACTGCATTAAAGGGTGTTTTAGCGCATTCTTTCTACTGTCCAGCTATAGCTCGCTTGGCAGCTGATACCGCCTGGGATAATCCAGCGTTTTTATTCTCAGGTGAATTAAAGAATTCATCTACAGCGCTTGCCATCAATCCAGGTTTTATGTCCCCCAGATTATACAGGTCCTTGATTTGCTCAAGTCCTTCCACGGCCTTGCCAGGATTTTCTTTAACATAGGTTATTACAATATCTGTAACTCGTGCGGCATCTTTCCACCCTAAAATATAACCAGCCACGAATTGTTGTTTTTCAGCAGGACTCAACAATTTCCAGGTGGGATAAAAAGCAGGGGCGTTATCATCCGCCTTTATTGAAAAGGGTGTGAAAAAAGACAAAAGAAAAACAGATGATATAAAAAAGAATCGTAATGAAGAGCCAACAAATTGCATATGTCGAAACATTGCCTCCAAATCTTAATAAGGTTTTCAATCGGCAAAGCTTCAGATCTTCACCGTTAATAGTATATTTGCAGGAATTTAGGCAGGATCGCCAGAGTTTGACAGCCACGTGGCTTTTTCAGAGGATAAGTATTACAAATCTTTAAGAGATCTTGTGCTACGTTCAATAGATTTCGTTGCTCTCGAATGTGGATGAAAACGCAGCCCTAGCGAGCATAGGGAGCCGAACGACAAGGCGAGAGTCTTACTGGTGGCAAAGCAAAGGAAAGACAGCCTACTTAAGAATTGTGCGAAAAGATTTATCGAGGGGCGTATTAGTTTAACAAAGTTCATGAATAAGTGAATAAAATTATCCGCCGAGTTACAAGAATCGTCAATGTTGGAGATCTCCAAATAGGGGGAGA
>JAAZON010000645.1 GCA_012797725.1 SAR324 cluster bacterium
ATTTTCAAGAGAGGGACGGGACAAGCTAATACTAGCTTGTCCCGTCGCGATACTTATTCGGCGTGGCTTTTTTGCATTTTTTTCACTAATAACCGAGCAGTTTCATAACCCAATAGATCAGACCGGTGTGCGGATCGCGCATGCCAAAGGAAGTAACAACCTGTCCTTCAGCAAGTTCGAAACCCGTATTTTGGCACAGACTTGTAACCATGGGTGAAACATAAGTCAAAACATAAGTTGCTGCGATGGTCAAAATTGTAAAGATAAGAATTGTGCGGAATACGTTCGCCTTCTTTCCTTTCGGACCTGCAAAGGGGAGGATCATACCAATAACAATTGCTATTTGCAGGGATTCGGCAGTTGGGAGAACTCTTGAGCCGGGCAGGAAAAAGTAGCACAGCAGAGCAATGGGGATGCAGATAGCTTGCAGAGTAACTACTTCAGGATAACCGGAGAAGATAGCGGCATCCATGCCCATGTATACATCGTCTCTTTGATAGCGTTTTGTCATCACGCTTCTCATTTGTACAGAAATGGGGGTCAAGCCTTCCATCATGATGCCGATCGCTTTCGGGAATAAATAGACTGTTGCAGAAAGCCCGATACCAACTTCAATCGCAGGTCCAAAGCCGAGCTTTGCAAAGAGACCAAGGACGAAACCAATAAGAAAAGAAATGATCGCCGGTTCTCCCATTACTCCTAGCTTCTTCTTTATATCACCCAGAGTGAAATTGATTTTGTTGATGCCGGGAATTTTGTCCAGAAGCCAGTTCAAGGGAATGACGTAAACTGCTTGAAAACCACAGCTTGCATGAGGGATAGAAACACCATCTACTCCATAGTATTCCTTTACCATTGGAGCAGTCCAGTCTGCAATCTTTAAACATAGTGCGAAGAAAATGATAAAGCCGATCAGTGTCGCTACTACATTTCCCGTGAGGAGATAGATTGGTATGACAGGCAGCAGAAAACTGAAGTAGGTCAAGAAATCAACGTCAATGGTTTTTGTCCATTTGACAGATAGAAGAATGAGGTTCACTGCAATACCAATTGGGTAAAGAAAGATGAAGAAGGGGAGAGAAACGACAGCACCAAACATTGCTGTCATCCCCATATCCAGCATATCGTTGGTAGCGCTTGTATTGGCGATCAGCCCATTTGCAACAGGATTCATATAATTAACCATCATTGCGTTAATGGTGAGGATGCCCAGGAGACCGCCGCCCATCATAAGCGCACTCTTAACGGCTGTCCCAAGTTTCACGCCGAATACGAGTGCCAGGATGAGAATGACAAATGGTACAAGTACAACTTTGTCAAGTGCGGCGACTCCGCCAAGAAAACCTGTAATGATACTCATAACACTTTCCATATTATTACCTCCAATTAAATTAGGATTTCATTGCTTGCTTTACTTCTTTAAGCCACGCCTGAATTTCTTCTTTACTTTGCCCGCGAAAACGACGCTTCATATATGCTGAGGAAAAATGGACTCCATCTGTTCCTGCTACTCTCACTACTTCGTATGCATCTTCGGGAGTATTGATACCTCCGATACTGATAATGGGGCAGTGGTTGTTATATTTATCTTGTAGCTCATGGACGAAATCGACCATACTCTTTACGGGTTGTCCCTTCAACACATTTGAGGTCCCTGGTATTGCTGGAACAAAAAACACTTCACCAGTAGTTACTCTAATAATTTCTTCTAGAGTGTTGCGGTGGTCGCTATTATTGATATCGACCCCACCTGCGTTAATTGCGCAAATGAATGCAATGTTTTCTTTTTCAACAAGTTTGCGATATCCTACTGGATCGGCTATTGCCTGGTAATGTGCTGAATCCCAGCCATTTACTCCTACCCGGGCAGCTTTTTTAATAAAACGCTCAAGTCCATAACAAAGAACATCGCCAAGCATTGGCGTAGCTACAATAGGTAAATCGCTAAAGCGTTTTTTAACTGCCATCGCATTATCAAAGAAAAGCTCCCGATAGCTTCCTTTTTCAATTCCCTGGAGAAGCAGTTTCCGCTCAGATGGTGCAATTTCAGCTAGTTTCATTGCATCGGGAATGTAAGAAAGCATTAAAAGCTGATTCATGCCTGCTTCAGTAAGGTATTGGACAGAATTAAGCACTTCTTCATAATCCCTAATGCCATTGGGAGCAAGAGAAATGCTCAAGATTCCCTCTTTTTTCTCGATAGTTTCTTTAAGTTTCTTTTCTAAGAATGTTGTTGTCATTATTTCACCTCCAACACTAATATTTCTTTACAATGAGTTGCTTCAATTGCCAGTGCAGCAGCGCGAGCAGTTAAGAGGGAAAGGTTGAAAGAATTCAAGAGGCTTGTATCTACTGGATAGATTCTGTCACACCCCAGACGCATGACTTTTGCCGTTCTCCACCAGGAAACTAATTCAGGGCAGAGGGTGGTGTTATCTTGCTCTTTATTCGAGCTGCGAGTAGATAGTGTGTAAGTGCCTGTGTCAATGAGATGAAATTCTTGAGCGATTAATTCCTCTGCAGTTGCAAGCTTACAAGTGGTGTTCAACAATGCTTTGAATGTTCCGATGGCTTCAGTACCGGTGGTAATCGGAACAACGCAGCATTCGGGTGTTTTTCCTAATTGTGCAAGAACATCCATCCCAAAGATTCCGGCGAAAAGCCCCGTAATGGCAGGTTTGGGATATAAGCCATAGTTGGCTTCGATTGGCGCAACATGGAATTCTGGTTTGGAAACAAATGGTTCTTCAGAATATGCATAGGGGAGGTCAAAGTATTGTATACAAGTAGTGTCATCCACCTCTGCTCCGAGAGCTTTGAGATCTTTGACAAGGTCAGCATCACTACATAGTACTCTACTTAGTTTGACTATTAATGAGAGGTCATGGGCTTTACATGCTTGGGCTGCTAACAACGCTATGTTTTTTAGATATGTTCCTACAAAGACTTTCTTTTCCCCTACCAGTTTGGCGAAAGTAAGTTGTGCTGCAAGATTATAAACTTTTGCCTTTGCAGGTACAACATACAGAGTTTGCCCTCCTTTCATCCCATGAGTTTTTACGGAGATTCCTTCTGGAAGGATAGTTGAAAGAATATTCCTGAATTCTTTTTCAAATTCATCGCTGATGATAATTTTTTCGATCTTACTTGTGTCTGGATTTTTTCGATTAAAGTCAAAGTCGTTGACGCAATCATTTCCCCCAAAATCTCCAAAGCAGATTGAAAGATTGGTTGTGTAGCTGTATTTTAGCATTCGGTTCTCCTTTTTATTTTTGTATGTTTTTACCCACCCTATCAAAAAGGGCTACAATGGTCTTTTTTGATCTTGCATTTTTCATGGTAAAAAGGTTTTCTCGCGAGCGGAAAATTTCCATTAAAGACCGAAGCAGAAGAATTTGATTGGATGGATTTGCAATAGCAAGTAAAAAGACCAATTCTACTGAGATCTCTTTTTCTGGGTCTTCCATAGAATAAAATGGAACGGGCTTTTTAAGCTGCGCCATAGCAATCGAACTTTTTATTACATGATCACCGGTAGTGTGAGGGATGGCAATTCCTATTTCAGTGGGTAATCCAGTGGGAGCTGCCTTTTCGCGTTCAATAACATAATCTAGAAAATTATCTCTTACAAGATTTTCGCATCGCATCTTATTACAAAGAAACTTGATAACCTCCCATTTGTCTGAAGCATCAACATCTAAACACACAAGATTCTCTGTCAAAAGTTTCATCATAATTACCCTTAGGTACAAATGTACATAGAGACACAAATGTACACAACAGTATATGTTAAATATATAGAATTGTCAATCCATCCTAAAAATCAGGTGGCATTTCACGTTTTTTCATATCTGCACAGATGTACTATAATTGTCAGGTTTATATTTGTAATTACGGAGGAATGTCTTGTTTCCCATTGATGAAGAAAGAGTTAAGTTAATTATTAAAATTTGCAATCTATATTATTTTGATGAACTGACACAACAGCAAATTTCAGAGCGCTTAGGAATCTCACGTCCCCATGTGAGCCGGATGCTTACTCTTGCTAAAAACGAAGGTATTGTGAATATCTCTATTAAGAATCCTTATTCGGAAGAGCAGAAATTTGAGAAGAAAATGGTTGATCAATTTGATATTGTAGATGCTGTGATTGTGGATACATATAACCTATCTCCCATGAACTCCATCAAGATGGTAACAACTGGAGTTACTGCATTGTTGAAACGATTTCTCCATAATGGAGATATCATAGGCGTAGCCGCCGGTAATACCATGAATGTGGTAAGCGAAAACCTGGGTGTGATCGACCGCGACGATTTAGCAGTTGTCCCATTGATCGGAGGCATTGGACCGGATGGTGCGACCTGGCAGGCGAATAGAATTGTCAGAAATCTCGCGGAGTGTCTGAACTGTAATTACTATCAGTTAAATGCACCTGCTTTTGTTTCCACGAAAGCTGCGTTTGATGTTTTTATGGCTGAACCAGGTATAAAAGATGTGTGTGATGTGGCTTTGAATGCAAAAATTGCCCTGGTTGGTATCGGAACACTCAAAGAATATGCTACTATCATTCGTTCGGGTTTGCTGAAAGAAAGTGATATTCAGGAACTGCATGCAAAGGGCGCTATTGCAAGTATCTGTAATTCTTTTGTTGATGCAAACGGACATTGCGTCGATTTTTCTGGAAACGATAGGATGATTGGAGCTACCATAAACCAAGTGCAAGATATTCCCGAGATAATTGCAGTGGCAGTCGGAGTAGATAAGGTTGATGCTATAACCTCTGTACTGATAGGCGGTTGGATCGATTATTTAGTTACGAATCTCGAGACCGCAAAGGCGGTCTTGCGTCAGGCAGGTGTCCCAGATCATTTGAGCAGCAGGACCGAAGAATCTCACCTGAAGGAAAAGTAGTCAATTAGCTGGTAAAGGGGGTTGGTAAAACCCATACCTACCTGTCATCCTGAACGTAGTGAAGTATCTCGTATTTCGTTGGAAGAACCTTTAAAGCAGTCTAAACAAAAGTGGTTGGAATAATAGAAGACACTGATTTGCGAACACGAATTGTATAGTGTCAATATACTATATACAGAGCCATAGCTTTGCGAAAAACACACTGATCTATATCGATTTGGTGAGATTTCTCAGTCGTTTCACTCCTTCGAAATGACAAAACGATTAAGAGTAGGGTGAAATTGGTAAAATCCACCAATTTAGAGTATTCCCTCCCCTATTTATAAGGGAGCCAGGACTTCCATTCCGGCAGTGGCTTCCATGGCAATCAGTGTTGGATTCAGCTTCTTCAGATCACTGGCGAGTTGGCTAATCTCCTGCTCATTATTAGCTACTGAATGGGATTCTCCATCCGGATCATGAAAGATATC
>JAAZON010000646.1 GCA_012797725.1 SAR324 cluster bacterium
GTTCGCGTCGTTGATGCGTATCGGCAGAAACTAGAAGGCTAATTTAGTTTAAAGAAGTTTTATAGAAGGAAAGAAATAGGAGTACGTCAAAAATGAGTGAGAACTTCACTGAAGACCAAGTGGTCGAATACATAAAGGGAATGTCTCTAAGTACAGCAGCGAAGCTGGTCAAGCGTCTTGAAGAAGAGCTTGGAGTAAGTGCGGCTGCGCCCGTTGCCATGATGGCTGGGGGCGTTGCAGGTGCTGCAGCGGCTGCAGAGGAGCAAACAGAATTCTCAGTATCTCTTGATGATGCTGGTGCTGAAAGAGTTAAGGTTATTAAGGTGATTCGCGAAATCACAGGCCTTGGCCTTAAGGAAGCCAAAGATCTTGTAGATGCTGCTCCCAAAGTAGTGAAGGAAGGCATCCCCAAAGAAGAAGCAAATGAGATTAAGAAGAAGCTTGAAGAAGCAGGCGCTAAGTCTACGGTCAAGTAACTCGTTGTTTTTATTGGGTTTAATTGCTTAATTTAGAAAAACCCGGCAAGAATGACTCGCGCTTAGGTTGCCGAAAGGCTTGAAAAGCGGCAAAGGGCGCCAGAGGATCTATTGCCGGGCTATATTGCCTTTAGCTGGCTGCTAGCGTATATTCTTGACATCATTAGATTTATATCTCCTCACTGTAGGTGCTTTTGCGCGGGAGTTATTATTTCCAAGTGGGGGGTTATGCGTTTTTGTTTGACAGAGATTAAAGTGCGTATGAATTTCATGCGTTCATTGATTCTTTGCAAAAGGAATGTCTCGAGTATGCAATTAATGTGCTTTAGCAAGGCAAGTTTTGGATGCTGCTAGAGCTTTGCAGATCCATGATTCTGTTCACCCCTATCATAGGTGTTGGAAAACAAAATGACTTCGAAGATTAAAACAAACCTTCGCCTCCGCCATAGTTATTCAAAAATTCATGAAGTTGCTGAGATTCCAAATCTCATTGCAATTCAGAAAAGATCTTATGATCGATTTCTGCAAATGAATGTGGATCCAGAAAAACGTGAAGACATTGGACTTCAGAAAGTTTTTAAATCTGTCTTTCCAATCAAGGACTATAACAATACCGCCTCCCTAGAATTCGTCAACTACAGCTTTGGCGTACCAAAGTATGACGTCAACGAATGTAGAGATAGAGGAATGACTTGGGCCGCTCCTCTTAGGGTTACAATTCAGTTAGTTCTTTGGGATGTCGATCCTGAGACTGGCAATAAGAGTCTCAGTGCCTTGAAAGAGGATGTGGTCTACTTTGGCGAGATTCCGTTAATGACAGATCGTGGAACATTCATGGTGAATGGCACAGAAAGAGTTGTGGTGAGCCAACTTCACAGGTCGCCAGGTGTGTTTTTCGATCATGATAATGGCAAGAGTCACGTTTCCGGAAAACTTTTGTATAACGCGAGGATTATTCCTTACAGAGGTTCCTGGATTGATCTTGAATTTGATATAAAGGACATTCTTCATGTTCGCATCGACAGAAGAAGAAAGTTAAACGCTACAGTTCTGCTTCGATCACTTGGGATGTCTTCTGACGATATCCTTTCGGAATACTATAAGATCGATACCATTAGCTTTGGTAAACGCGGTCAGGTGGTGAAAGAGTTTCATCCCGATCAACTTGAAGGGCAAAAAGCTTTTCGTGAAATCAAAAGCGGTGGCAAAACAATTGTTCGCCAAGGGGGTAAATTTAACCGAGCCGTTGTTCGTCGTCTGAAAGAAGCAGGTATCGATTCTATTGAAATTGATCCGGATTCAGTTCCTGGAATGATTTCTGCCGATACAATAATTCGAGCGACCGAGGATATCAGAGTTCCAAAAAGCGGCGAGCTTATTGCGGAAGAAGGGGAAGTCTTCATCGGTTGGGAAATCATCAAAGAGCGTATCGTTCCCTTCATTGATGCAATGAACGAGAATGATGGTCGCGAAGCCACCTCGAAGTTCGAGATTATAATATATGCCGGCGAGGAGCTAACGGCTGATAAAGTAAACGCTAAGGGTGAAGTCGTTGAGCAAGGCAATTTGTCTTATTTACGTGAATTAGGCATCGATAGCTTCCGTGTGCTTTACATGGATGATCATCATATTGGTGATGCTCTGTGGAAGACTTTAATGACTGACAAGCTGAATCCCGAGCGTGAGGATTTATATGCCCGCTTGGTTGGGAAGCCTACGGTCGATAGTTATATTGAGATTTATCGCCGTTTACGTCCAGGAGATCCACCGAGACCAGAGACGGCGAGCGCCGCCTTCAAAAATTTATTCTTTAACGCTGAGCGCTATGATTTGTCTGATATTGGAAGGTATAAAATCAACCACAAGCTCTACTACTCTCAAGGCAAAGAGCCACCTGCTCAGAGTGATGGGACTTTGTCACCGCAGGATATTATTGAGACCATCCGTTATATTTTCGAACTTAGGAATTCGACAGATGCAGTTCGTTATTCAGTAGATGACATTGACCATCTGGGAAATCGTAGGGTTCGTGCGGTTGGTGAATTAATCGAGAATCAGTTCCGAGTTGGTTTGGTGCGAATGGAACGTGCGGTGCGTGAACGAATGGGCATGCAAGATGTGGATACATTGGTTCCACAGGATTTGATTAATTACAAACCCGTTGCTGCTGTGGTCAAGGAGTTCTTTGGTTCATCTCAGCTTTCGCAATTTATGGATCAGACCAATCCTCTATCGGAGATTACGCACAAGAGGCGTCTCTCTGCTCTGGGCCCCGGAGGTCTTACACGAGACAGAGCCGGATTTGAAGTTCGAGACGTTAACCCGACTCACTATGGGCGTATTTGTCCAATTGAGACTCCAGAGGGTCCGAACATCGGACTTATAGCATCTTTGTCGGTTTACGCCAGGGTGAATGAATATGGCTTTTTAGAAACTCCCTATCGTGTCGTTGACAATCTAAATAGGGTTACAGGGGATATCGTTTATCTTTCGGCACTCGAAGAGGAAAGAGAAACCATAGCGCAAGCTGGTAGCCCAATTGGGAAGGATGGTCGATTCTCGGATTATGCTGTGCCATGCCGAAGGAATACTGAATACGTGCTAGTTGCTCCGACAGAAGTTACCAAGATGGACGTGAGTCCAAAACAGGTAGTGAGTGTGGCGGCATCGCTGATCCCGTTTCTTGAGAATGATGATGCGAATAGGGCGCTAATGGGATCAAACATGCAGCGTCAGGCTGTGCCATGTCTTTGCACCGATGCTCCACTGGTTGGAACCGGAATGGAGCGAATTGTAGCGAGGGATTCGAAAGCTACACATGTCGCAAAGAGATCCGGACGTGTTGTTGCGGTTGACGCTGAACGCATAGTTATTCGAGCCGACAAAGCCACAGACGATGCTTTGGATACCGGTGTTGATATCTATAATTTAATTAAATATCGGCGTTCGAATCAAAACACCTGCATAAATCAGCGGCCAATTGTTCGGCCTGGTGAATGGCTTGCAGAAAACGAGGTTATCGCCGATGGCCCAAGTACCGATCTAGCGGAATTGGCACTCGTACAAAATGTCGTGGTCGCATTCATGCCTTGGGGTGGATATAACTTTGAGGATTCAATTCTTATTAGTGAGAATTTGGTCAAGAAGGACTGGTTCACTTCGATTCATATAGAGGAATTCGAGTGCGTTGCGCGTGACACCAAACTTGGAAAAGAAGAGATAACCAGAGATATTCCAAACGTTGGCGAAGACGCGTTGAAAAATCTTGACGAGTCGGGAATTATTCGCATAGGAGCTGAAGTCCAATCTGGAGATATTCTTGTTGGAAAAATTACTCCTAAGAGTGAAACCCAATTAAGCCCCGAAGAGAAGCTTTTAAGAGCAATATTTGGTGAAAAGGCGGGTGAGGTACGGGATACAAGCTTAAAGCTTCCTCCAGGAGTTGAAGGAACAATTATTGCGGCTGAGGTTTTCTCGCGAAAGGGAACTGACAAGGATGAGCGAACACTAGCGCTCGAGAAGCAGCAAATTGAGAGGCTCGAACAGGATTATCGTGATGAGGTTAACATCATCCGTGATGCTGCTCTTAAAGAAATCCTTGAATGCCTTGTTGGAAAGAAAACTACCGCACGCTTAGTGGATGACAAGCGGAATCAACTAATAGCCAAGGACACTGAGCTTACAGCGGAAATGTTGCGTGCTGTTCCGTTTGAATATTTAAGAGATATTCAAATTGGAGATGAGGCCATTCAAGAAAGGATTAACCGAGTGGTTGTAAGGAGTGGGCAGCTTATAAACAACAAGCGAGCGTACCTCAACGAAAAAATTAATAGACTTAAAGAAGGTGATGAGCTTGCTCCTGGTGTTATCAAGATGGTGAAAGTATTTGTCGCCATTAAGAGAAAGATTCAGGTCGGTGATAAGATGGCAGGTCGGCATGGAAATAAAGGCGTACTATCCAGAGTGTTACCTCAGGAAGATATGCCCTATCTTGAAGATGGAACTCCTGTCGATGTTATCTTGAACCCACTGGGTGTGCCTTCTCGAATGAACGTTGGTCAGATTCTGGAAACGCATCTCGGTTGGGCAGCTTGGTTGATTGGCCGCAACATTCGAAAGCAGCTTGAGGAAGTGATGGATCCAGAGACTGGAGTATTCCATCAAGCCGCGACTGAAGAGCAGAAAAAGCAGATCGCCTCAGCGGTTCGCGAGATTTTAATGGGAGTATTCAAACAGCCTGATAACCAGAAGTTTATTAGAGAACTCTCAGACCAAGATGTTCTCACACTCGGCAGGCGAGAAATGAAAGGAGTCCACTTAGCATCTGCAGTTTTTGATGCGGCAAGTGAAGATGAAATCCGTGCGTTACTGAAGTTTGCTGGGGCCGATCAGAGTGGGCAGGTGACCTTATATGACGGTAGAAGCGGTGAAGCTTTCTCCGAAAAGGTCACGGTTGGAGTGATGTATATGTTAAAACTTGACCACTTGGTTGATGACAAGATTCATGCGCGCTCAATTGGCCCATACTCCCTTGTTACTCAACAGCCCCTGGGCGGAAAAGCTCAATTCGGCGGACAGAGACTCGGAGAAATGGAAGTTTGGGCTCTTGAGGCCTACGGTGCGGCGTATACGCTCCAGGAATTTTTGACCGTGAAATCGGATGACGTGGCTGGTCGTACAAGGATGTATGAATCTATTGTTAAAGGCGAGCATGTGCTAGAGCCAGGTCTACCAGAGTCCTTCAATGTGATGATGAAGGAGCTTCAGTCGCTTGGCCTTGATGTCGAGTTGATTGAAGATGGTGGAGAAGGAGTTGCGCGCACGGTTCCTTTGGAAGAAATCCAGACAGAGGAACCTGCAGCATAGATTCACTTTCTATGATTAATGATGCGGATTAAGGTGTTCGGATGTTTGTTGTGAATTACCAAAATCTTGTGCTTGGTGAGTGAAAAGAAGCTTTCAAACTTATATTAGAACCCTGAAGGGAGATTGGATAAAAGATGGATGACCTTTTTAGCTTATTTGAAAAACCAAAGAATCCAATAAAATTCAACGCGCTTAAGATATCGATTGCGAGTCCTGAGAAGATTCGCGGTTGGTCACATGGTGAGGTCACGAAACCTGAGACAATCAACTATCGAACTCTCAAGCCGGAGCGCGATGGATTGTTTTGCGCAAAGATCTTCGGCCCTGTTAAGGACTATGAATGTATCTGCGGCAAATACAAGAGACTTCGTCATCGTGGTGTTGTTTGTGAGAAGTGCGGAGTTGAAGTAATTCAATCTAAAGTCCGTAGAGAGAGGCTTGGACACATAGAGCTTGCCTGCCCAGTGGCCCATATTTGGTTCTTAAAAAGCTTGCCCAGCCGTATTGGAACTGTCCTCGATATTTCACTTAGGGATCTTGAGAAGGTACTTTATTTTGAGAGCTACATAGTCGTTGATCCAGGAAAGACGAATTTTTCCTATGGAGAATTGCTCAATGAAAAAGAATACAGACAAGCTCGTGATGAGTTTGGCGCTGGTTTTGAAGCAGGAATGGGGGCTGACACTATTCTTAGTATGCTCAAGAAGATAAATGTTGATGAGCTTTGCACTCAGCTTCGTAAAGAATTGCAGACGGTCAGCTCAGAGGCTCGAAGAAAGAAACTGGCAAAACGCTTGAAGGTTCTCACCTCTTTTCAACTAAGTGCAAACAAGCCTGAGTGGATGATTATCTCAGTTATTCCAGTAATTCCACCAGATCTTCGTCCTTTAGTGCCTCTAGATGGTGGTCGCTTTGCCACAAGTGATTTAAATGATCTCTATAGACGAGTAATAAATCGAAACAATCGACTGAAGAGGCTAATGGAACTTAGCGCACCTGATATTATTATCAGGAACGAGAAGCGAATGCTTCAAGAGTCTGTGGATGCTTTGTTCGACAATGGACGACGTGGACGTACTATTACCGGACCGAATAAGAGACCTCTCAAGTCTTTGAGTGATATGCTTAAAGGCAAGGGTGGTCGTTTCCGTCAAAACCTTCTTGGGAAACGCGTGGATTACTCTGGCCGCTCAGTAATTGTTATTGGGCCTGAGCTAAAACTCCATCAATGTGGTCTTCCGAAGAAGATGGCTTTGGAACTCTTTAAGCCTTTCATTTACAACAAGTTGGAAGAACGTGGCTATGTGACCACAATTAAGAGCGCCAAGAAAATGGTGGAGAAAGAGAAGCCGGTGGTTTGGGATATTCTTGACGAAGTAATCAAGGAACATCCAGTGCTGCTTAACCGAGCGCCAACTCTGCACAGGCTTGGCATACAGGCTTTTGAGCCGATTCTTATTGAAGGTAAAGCCATACAGCTTCACCCTTTGGTCTGTACGGCTTTTAATGCAGACTTTGACGGCGATCAAATGGCAGTGCATGTGCCACTTTCTATTGAGGCGCAGGTCGAGTCGCGAGTGTTGATGATGTCAACGAATAATATCTTAAGCCCAGCCCATGGAAAGCCGATTATCGTGCCATCCCAGGACATAGTGCTTGGACTCTATTATATGACAAGAGAGAGACCTTTTGCTAAAGGCGAAGGCGCTGTTTTTTCTAACCCGGAAGAGGTTCAGCTTGCGTGGGAGGCTAGGGAGGTCAACATACAGGCGAAAGTAAAATGCCGAATTGATGGACAAATGTATGACACGACCGTGGGGAGGGTCATACTCTATTCACTTTGTCCGAAGGGTGTTCTTCCATTTAGCAGCTATAACCGCTTGATGAAGAAGAAAGAGATCGGACGTCTTATTGATGATGCGTTCCGATATGCTGGTAATAAGGCCACTGTGATCCTTTGCGATAGATTGAAGGACGTAGGATATCGCTTTGCGACACTTGCCGGAATTTCAATTGGTATCAATGACATGATCATACCTGACAGCAAGAGTGAAATGCTTCAGGAAGCCGATACCAAGGTCATGGAAATTGATAATCAATACCAGGAAGGGCTTATAACTTCCGGTGAGCGCTACAATAAGGTGGTTGATATTTGGTCTGATGTGGGTGACCGAGTGGCAGATGAGTTGATGAGGGTCATATCAACCTCAGAATTCACTGACGAGAAAACAGGTAACAAGAAGCATAGCGCCTCCTTTAATTCCATATTTATTATGTCTGATTCTGGAGCAAGGGGCTCTGTGCAACAAATTAGACAGCTTGCAGGCATGCGAGGTCTAATGGCCAAGCCAGACGGATCTATTATTGAGCAGCCGATTAAAGCCAATCTAAGAGAGGGGTTGAGTGTTTTGCAGTACTTCGTTTCAACTCATGGTGCTCGAAAGGGTCTTGCTGATACGGCCCTAAAGACAGCGAATTCAGGTTATCTGACTCGTCGTCTAGTGGATGTGGCCCAAGACAGTATAGTGACTGAACGCGATTGTGGGACAACTGCTGGACTGGAGATTACAGCTCTCGTTGAAGGCGGTGAGGAAATAGAGTCGTTGGCAAACCGCATATTGGGCCGTGTTGCGGCTGAGGATATTAGGGATCCGATAACAAATGAAGTCTTAGTCTGTCGTAATGAAGAGATTGATGAAGAAAAGGCGGCTCTCATCACTTCAGCCGGACTAGATCGAGTTCTAATTCGTTCAGTTTTGACGTGCGAAGCAGAGCATGGAGTTTGTATTAGTTGCTATGGCCGAGATCTTGCGCGTGGACACCTTGTGAACCTTGGTGAGGCTATTGGAGTTATTGCCGCACAATCTATTGGAGAACCCGGTACACAGCTTACGATGAGAACCTTCCATATTGGTGGTGCTGCGCTTGGTCGAGTGGAACAAACATTCCTGGAATCACGTTTCGATGGAACTGTGAAGTTCGAGGGAGTGAGAGTCGCAAATAGAAGAGATGGCTCTTCAATTGTAATGACCAGAAAGGCAGAGATTGTCATAGTTGATGAACTTGATGGTCGTGAGCGTGAACGACATGGCTTGGTCTATGGCGCAAACTTAAAGGTGAACGAGGGCGACCAAGTTAAAGCAGGGCAACTCTTGGCAGAATGGGATCCATTCTCAGTGCCAATTTTAAGTGAAGTTGCGGGCCGAGTGGAGTGGCAGGATCTTAATGAATATACCCTTGAAGAAAGAGCAGATGA
>JAAZON010000647.1 GCA_012797725.1 SAR324 cluster bacterium
CGCCAGGGCCTTTTGCTGATGCTCGTGTTATTCATGAAGTTTCCAAGCGGCCGGCAGAACCACTTCGATCAGCTTATTTTGCATCGCCCTCTAGTGTTCTTAATCTCCTTAAATATAGAAACGTCGATGATTTGCGTTTTACGGTTTCAAAAAGCCTTGGAAGCTTTCTTGATCGCAAAGCAGCTCGCGGTCTTGAGGCGGAAGCAAAAAAACGTGAGCAGGAGATTGAACAAGATACTGAAATCCGGCCTGAGGCCAAGAAGAGAGCATTGAAGCGCGTACGACGAATGCTGAATGAGGGAGAGCAGTTAAGAAAAAGACAAGCCCAACTGCTCGAAAGCACTTTGGAAGCGCTGAGAACTCTTGGATATGTCGAAGGTGGGGGCCTTACCGAGAAGGGCAATTGGGCTGCGGAACTGTGCACAAGTCTAGTGCTGGAAATTGCAGAGGCAATTCAAGAAGGTCTCTTCGAAGATGTGAAAGAGGAAGTCTTAGTAGGTTTGGTGGCTTCTATTGCAGGTGATTCGCATAAAAAATATTTTGGAATCAGGGAGAATCCCATAAGGAAGGAGACATATAAAGCACTCCAGGCGATTGTCGAGCGTGTTAGGAAAGTCTTTACTCACCCTGGTAATTCAGAGGTCGAAGTTATTCCTGATGCAGCGACTACCGTCATTACTTGGATGGAGGCTAAAAATTGGGCTGAATACTCTTCGTTGTTGCACCTGGCGGGTGTTGCCGATGGTGATGTTGCTCGCCTAGTCTCACAAACAGCCGATCACTTGAACCAAATTTCTAGACTTTGGCAGTCTCATCCAGAACTCGCAAGAATGGCGCATTATGCCAGGGAGAAAATACTCAAACCACCTTTGGCAGAAGCCGTGCTTGATTAGCTCCAAAACTTGTTTAATATATGAAACTGCTGCATCAGATCTGTCAGTATTATGAAAATACGATTTCTTTTAATAGTTATTCTACTAATAGCCTCATTCATTTTTGTTGTCTCTTCTCATAGTGAAGAGGCTTACAATAGACTGTCACGAAACGAAATCTTAAGAATTAACTCATTAAACAAAAGGCTTTTTGACAAATTGCAGGAGCAATTTGCAGATTCAAGCATTAGTGCACGTTTACCTTACAAGACATTGTCTATGAGCCCAAGGCAAGAGAGAAAAGTCCGCAAGTCCGTTAAAAGTCTGGAGTCTTTCTTGCGACGTGTTGCAATTTCTAGGGAAACAAAACAGGAACCTGCGAAGTCGAATGTTTTCCAAATATCTCCGGCATCGATGGACAATTGTGTAAGTGCATGTGCCTGGGCAGGGGCATGGACACATGCCTCTTGTTACGCAAAAGTATGTGCTTGGTGTCCCGGAAGGAAAATATGGTTCTGTTCGAAAGGCGCTGCGAATGGCAGTGCTAGATCTGCGGCTTATTCTTGTGCAAAAAATTGTGGCCGCTTTGTGCTGCAAGCTTGTAAAGGGAATTGACCAATGAAGGTATTGCTCCTCATTTGCCTTCTATTGTTACTTTTTGCTTTTTCGACCAGTCCAAACGACACCTTGGGGCTTTCTTCCTCAGGTATTGAAGTCTCAGGTAAGAGCGAGTTGTGTGCAGAGTCCTGCGCTTTCGCTGCGGCCTACGCGCATGTAAATTGTCATGCAGAAGCTTGTGTTAAATGTCCCAAAAAAGCCCGCTATTGCTCGAGAGCCAAGTCTAATTCATATGCCTATGCATCTGCTTTTGCATGTGCCAAAGCCTGCATGGAGAATACGCCTTTTGTTCCCATTTGCATTCAGCCTACAAAGAATCCTGAATTTACTCCTTCCCCAACACCCACAAGTCAAGCGGTGGCTACCCCTACTGCCACGCCTAGGCCCAGATTGACTGGTACCTCAAACCTAAATGCTCAATCACCGTGAGAGTATTGGGAGATTATATTCAAGCTAAAAAGAGTCTTAAGTTTTCTAAGAAAAATGCCGATACATCTTATTGATTGAACCATCAATTCAAGGATACAAGGCCAATGATATTGCCCATGTTTTTGTCCCTCACAATAATCCTTTTATTCTTTACAGTCTTTCTCCCATGTCATAAGGCACGCGAGTTGAAAGAAAAAATCAGCTCGGAAGAATACTTTCGCTTACTAAAAATTCAAGCAGTGCGAAACTACTATCCTGAGTTAAAGAATATGTCGAACCGAGAGATCGCCCTAAAAATCGATTACGAAGATGCTTATTGGAAGATTCGATAATAACAAGGAAGCAGCCTTTCATTAGGACGACTAAGACTTTAATAATACTGAACTTATACTCCCAATGACGTGAGCGAATGCCGCAGATTCTATCAGGGCAGGACTTTTTGAGTGTCTAAATTTTCAATAAAATCTAACTAATTATAAGTTACATTTGGCATTTCCAAGGCCATAACTATTATTGGAAGTATCTGGTTAAGCCAGAATCCTGTTTTCAGATATAATAGGAACAATTAATGGGTGCTTTAAGAGGTTCATCAGATGATGATTTTAAGGGAATGGGACTTCCTCCTGATACCCTTGATGAATCGAAAGCCAGACCTAAACTTCACAAATCTCGGAAGAAGCTTTCCTCTTCAAGCTTTGCAAGCAAAGAAATTGCATACAAGAACAGACATGGAACATGGCTTTCGCCGATTTCACAACCTGAGACTTCCCATGGCTTTATTCGAGTGGCTTCTCTAGTCCCAAAGGATCAGCGTTATAGGCACTTTATAGGATCGCTGGCAAAAGACTTAGATCAAGTGGTGCTTGAGAATAAGCAACATTTCAAAGAGCCGCTGGAGGAAAGGATGGGAGCCCATGATTTTAATCCATGTGAAAGAGCTGCCTCACGAAAGCTGAGGGCGGCAATATTAGAGCGTTCTGTGGAGAACAGTCCAATTGAAATTCCTGTTTCAATTCAAGAAGAAGAGGTAATTGTCAGTCTCGTTAAAAATGAGCATGAACAGCCGATTGCTGGTGCTTTGTTGTATACATGGACCGAGAAGGGATGGATCTCTCAAGGCCGAATGAAGTATGACAATATCTTCCTTATCCAGCTTCGGCATCATAGCAAATTAGAGCCTTTTCATGACAACGATAGGCCTGTGTACTGCCTGAATTTGAGAAGCTTTGGCCCTGATTCTGTAGACTTACGAATTATGGCTATAGTGAAAAGCGAAATGAAGTTTCTAGAGGCTGCGGTTCAACCCTATAAGAGAAAGGGGGATGCGTTTGAGGGGCTGCCAGTTTTGGATCATAAGGGGCGAGTTCTCATTGATGAGAGAATAGTTCGGCGTGCAGGCTATCTTTATTCTCAATACCAACGAGATTTGGGAGAGGGCAGGCTCTACGAATATACCGATGATCTAAGCGATCAGATTCGATTAGCTCATTTTATCGTGCTTCGCGCACATTTCCCCGAGCTATGTTATAACAGGACAAGAAAAACATTCCAAATTGATTTCATTTCGAAGGGGAGGGGTAAGGACTGAAGTATGGGAGTAATAGTTCAAAATCCAGGGGTAGCAACTTTTATAAAAGTTGAATCATCAATTGCAGCGCTGAGGGCTTATATGAATGGTGAACGCCAAACTGAAGTATCCCCTTTTGATGCTCTCAAAGTGCTAGAGGATGTCGATCTATCCGGGATTAGCGAAGGTTTGAGGGATAGGCTTCAAGATGTTTTATATGGATGCTTAGAGAGTGAGGATTCATACATTGTAATGGAGGCTTTCAAGATTCTCACTAAAGAGCAAAGGGGTAATCTTGATCTGTTGAGAAAAGGAGACTCTATTGTTGAGCTGGCGCAACAATTAACTCGTGTCCCTATCGGGAGTGCTCTCGGAGACTCATTGAATATTCGAGTATGTGGTCTGGTGCAATTATACGAATGTGGGGCGACTAATATCGCCAGAGAACGAATAATAGAGATGCTAGCCGACCCCGACGAAAGACCAAGAGTCATGAGACATCTGTTCGGAACTGTTGAAGCTTGTGATAAAGGCTGGCTCAATGACCTAATTGATTATTGCGAGAAGAATGGTTATCCCCTCTCACCTGATATTCAAAGGTGCTACAAGAAGTTCTGCTCCTGAGTTCCGCGTTGGGACACCCAAATAAGTGTTGGGAGATAGTTGGAGGACGAATTACGACAGGGTGGAGTACGCGCTTTACGTACTACGTAAGGCGCATAAACGTTTAACATAAAACGCCCACGCCTGCTGTGTTTCGCGTCCGACGTCAACGTAGACGAAGTCTTTTCCCTGCAAGCTTTGAGAGCATCTGCACGATGCGGTGTATGAGAGTCCGA
>JAAZON010000648.1 GCA_012797725.1 SAR324 cluster bacterium
GAATCTTTCAGGTAATAAGTTTTATGTAGATAGATGCGAGCATGCAAAGGCCGAAGAGTTAGCAAATGTATTGGCGGGAATTGCAGGTGGGGGAGGAGCTGGAACTACTGGTGCAAGGGACAACCGACGTTATGGAGAAGGGGGCTCTATTGGGGATCTGTTTGATCAAGGTGGGATGAGCAACTCGCGGTCAAGGAGCCAAAGTGTTGGGTTATCAGGCCGTAGCAGTTCTTTAAGTTCGAGCGGCAGCAGAGGAAGGCTTAATTCATCTAGAAATTCATCGAGCAGTGGTCAAGGTAGTAGCTCCGTGATGCTTGGAGAGAATATCTCAATTACTGCAGATCCTTCGACCAACTCATTGATAATAGTTGCTAGCAAAAATGATTATGAGAAAATTCTTTCCCTTCTAAAAGAACTCGATATTAAACGACGACAAGTCATAGTAGAAGCAATGCTCTTAGAAGTTGGGGTTGAGGACTCTCAAAGTCTTGGGACGAACTTCTTAACTTCTGGTGGGAATGATAACGGTGGGTTCTTCGCGGAAGGGAATTTCGGAACCCAAAATCTTGGTAACCTTTTTGATAATCCGGCAAAACTTAGTGGTTTTACAGCTGCTGCAGCTAGCTCGGGGACACTTACTCTTTCGGACAAACTAGTCATTCCATCTCAGATAGTAATGGTGCAAGCTGCAAGCAAGCTTCAAAATGTCAATGTCCTAAGTGCACCAACGATACTAGCGATTGATAACGAACCTGCACGTATAATAGTTGGGCAGAATGTCCCATTTCTTGCAAGCACATCAACATCAGAGGCCAATCTGAATAACACCTTTAATCAGATAGATCGACAAGATGTGGGTATCAGTCTGGAAATGACCCCACAGATAAGTTCTGGTTCATATGTTACGATGAATATATTTACTGAAGTCTCGAGTATAGTCCTTGCAACATTAGCATCTTCACTTGGCCCTACTACTACAAAACGCCAAAGTGAGACGACAGTTATAGCTAAAGACGGTCAAATGATCGTAATTGGTGGATTGATGTCAGATGATGTTAGTGAAGATCGAGAAGGAGTCCCCTTCTTTGAGGACGTGCCGGTGATAGGGCACCTCTTTAGAGACTCTTCTTCTGCAAGAAAACGCACCAATCTTCTTATCTTTATCACTCCTAGAATCGTGAAAGATCAATATGATGCAAGGGATGTAACTTATGAGCGAAAGGAAGGTTTAAGAGAGGAAATCGATCATAACCAAGTATTTCCATCTCGTCGAGAAGTACTTGAAAACAAGAATCTTGATAAGGTTACAGAAATACAACCCATGGAGGGAGCCTCGCCTTCCACCATACTTCCCAAGGAGAAAGTGGAAGAAAAGAAAGAGCAAACAGAAGCGGTGAAAAGCTTTTCGGGTGATTCTCCGGGAGTAATAGAATTGAAGGTTAAACCAAAACTACCCGCTGAAACTTCGTCTGAAACAATCAACCTAAAAATAAATACATCAAAGTCTACAGAAAAGATTGAAGGAGAGCGCTATATAGTGATGGAGTTACTCTCTAAGGGCGAAAATCTGGAGAGTCTTCCTTTTAAAGTAGATCCTGGAAGCAGCCAATTTGGATTGGTGATCCCTGGTGAAGCATCTGAAAAGGCAAAGGGTTTTTTTGTACCTGGCCAAATTTATGAATACAAAATGGGAAACAACGCTCATGCGGCACATGTCCTTGGGGCATTTAATTCTTCAGGAGATGCGCAACGTCTATATTCAGGTCTTGCAAATAAGTGGTACACTCTTTCGCCCTATGAAATAATGGGCATTGGTAGAGATCCTTGGGTGCAACAGCAGTCAGGAAAATTTACCAAATGAAGCTAGATTAATTATGACAAAGCATTGCTTATGGGAGGATTAGACTCACAGAGTCCACGTCAATTGGCCGCCCAGCTTGGGTTTCGCTTTGTTGAGCGATTAGGCGAACCTCAACCTCCTCGCGATCTTATAAGGGGGGATTTCGATAGAATTGTTGGTTCATGGGGGCGGCAGAATTTAACGATACCTTATGATGGCGATTCTAATAAACTAATAGTAGCTACATCGGAGCCATTAAATACTCAGGCAATTGATCAATTACGACTTTGTTATAGAAGGCCTATAGAGGTGATAGTGACTTCGCCTGACGAAGTCACTCGTGCTATCAATGCTATTCGTACTACGTTGATGAGCGATAGATCCAGCACACTGGATGCTTCAACTGATAAGGAAGATGGTGACGATCTTCAGAATCAATTGAAGATTGATGTTACAGATGCTGAGGATGATGATGCGCCGATTATTCGGTACCTCAATGCCATAATATTCAAGGCGAGCTCAGAACGTGCTTCTGATGTGCACATAGAGTCATTCGAGGATATGGTAAAGGTGCGTTTCCGCATTGATGGAACACTCTATGATGTGGCAACTGAGAAGAAAGCTTTCCAGGCTTCAATTATTTCTAGAATAAAGGTGATGGCGGGCCTAAATATTGCTGAGAAACGCCTACCTCAGGATGGTCGTATTGGAATTAAAATAGCAGGTAGGGATGTAGATATTCGTGTTTCAACGATTCCGACACAGTTTGGTGAACGTGTGGTAATGCGTCTTTTGGACAAGACAGCGACGGTTCTGGATCTAGAGCAACTTGGAATACTGGGAAGGAATCTCAATCAAGTAGTAAAACTTATCCAAAAACCAAATGGTATAATACTCGTAACTGGACCTACTGGCTCCGGAAAGACTACAACTTTGTACTCATGTCTTTCCCGTATTAATGTTCCTGGCAAGAATATTTTGACTGTGGAAGATCCTATCGAGTATCAGCTGCCGGGCATAGGGCAGATGCAAGTTAATCCGAAAATTGGGTTTACATTTGCTTCGGGATTGAGGGCAATTCTCAGACAAGATCCAGACATAGTGATGGTAGGAGAAATTCGAGATAGCGAAACAGCTGAAATTGCAATTCAAGCATCATTAACAGGCCATTTGGTTTTTTCAACACTTCATACTAATGATTCATCGGGGGCATTGACTCGCCTGCTTGATATGGGAATTGAACCTTTCTTGGTATCCTCGAGTTTGCTTGCAGTCATGGCGCAGCGTCTTGTCCGGAAGCTTTGCCCTTATTGTCGTGAAGAGCACGAGTTGCTTGATGAAGAATTAGTTGAACTTGGGTTGAATCATAAAAGCGTAAAGTCAAGAGTATCATACAAGCCAGGAACTGGGACTTGTGAACATTGTCAAAATACCCATTATTCTGGGCGAACAGGGATTCATGAATTGTTGTTGATTAATGATGATATAAGAGCCTTGATATTGCAAAGAGTCGATTCAAATTCAATTAAAAATCTTGCGTTGAAACAGGGCTTTGAAACGCTTCGAATGGATGGTGCTCGTAAAGTGCTAGCTGGCATGACCTCAGTGGAAGAAGTTATGTTAGTAACTCATGAGGAAATGAGCCATTAATTACTCACCTTATTGATGACTAGAGACAGTAATGCCGGTATTTAAGTATAAAGCGCTAGATCAAAAAGGAAAGAACGTAAAAGGGTCTATTGATGCGGACAACCTTCGATCGGCTCGGCAGCGCCTTCGCTCCCAAGGTATCTACCCTACGGATGTGGTAGAAGCTGACGAAAAAGAAGAAAAGAGTTCGAGAGATGTAAAAAAATATTTTTATTCAAATCGGATCGGCACTAAAGATCTGGGTATTGCTACAAGGCAGCTTGCAACATTAGTAGGAGCTGGTCTTCCCCTTATTAATGCC
>JAAZON010000004.1 GCA_012797725.1 SAR324 cluster bacterium
AACTTGCTCGAGCGCTCGCTTTGTTATTCTTTGCATCAATTATATTAGCGTATATTCGACCTCGAGTTTTTACCGGATAATTCAGGGAGAATTTATAGGTTCCAGCTTTGGCTATTTTTGATGCTTTGGAAATAACTTTTTGTCGGCTTTGAGCCTTAACGCTCATCTTTATTTTCCCTTTCCCGACAATCTTTATGGAAAATCTCACTTTAGCGTTTGAATAAATTGGCTTAGTTGAGAATGTGACTCTTGCAGCTGTTGGTGGAGTGGGTGTTCCACTCGGGTAACTGCTTGCCATTGGACTGTTTGTTGGTGTCGCAGTCATGGATGCCTGTGCGGCTTGTGTCTTATTCAGTGTTGGTGTTTTTGTCATCGTCTTTGTGGGTGCCACAGTTGCTGTTTTGGTTGCTGTCTTTGAGGGAGCAATAGTAGGGGTCTTGGTTATCGTTTTTGTAGGCGTAATAGTTCTTGTCGGTGTAATTGTTCTCGTATTGGTAATTGTCTTTGTAGGAGTTGGCGTCCGAGATTCAGTCGGTGTAAATGTAATTGTCGGAGTCAGTGTTATTGTTCGAGTAGGTGTCAGTGTACGCGTTGGCGTCAGAGTTATTGTAGGAGTTAAGGTAATTGTTGGAGTCTCAGTGATTGTTGGGGTTTCAGTTATTGTTGGTGTTAAAGTTATTGTGGGTGTTTCTGTGATAGTTGGCGTATATGTTGGAGTCAAGGTAGGGGTAGGAGTGGGAGCGATTTTACAAGCACTGGCCGCATTATAGGCATTTATTAGTCCAAATTTAGTCTTGCCAATTAAACTTATCTCGGGAACACTCCATTGACGAATAATACCAACAATCTGGCTTGGCTCTAAAGATGAGCTAATGGAATTGCATAACGCGACAATTCCTGCCACATGGGCAGCAGCCAGAGATGTGCCATTGCCATAGGTGTAATTGCCATTAATTGTAGTTGAATATATTTGAGCTCCTGGTGCAGCAACTTCAACAGTATCATCTCCGAAATTTGAGAATGAAGAGTAGGAGCCATCTGCAGAGACGGATCCAACTGTTATAAGTTTTGGTATAAGCCCGGCATAGCTTGCTGGATAATACGGTGTTGAATCAATGTCTATGCCGGGTTCTCCGTTACCTGCAGCGGCAACAATTATAATTCCTGCATCGGAGGCGTTTTGCAGGGCTTGGAACAATGCAGGATCATTGCCAAAAGACCCCCAAGAGGTCAGTAAACTCACGATATTTACAGAGTGGTTCAATTTTAAATCTATTAGGTAGTTGATAGCCGCCACAGCGCTGGCTGAACTTCCTATCCCTGCGTTGTCGGTGAAACGGACTGGAAGCAGGTTTGACGCCCAATTTATCCCACATACTCCCGTAGCATTGTTTCCTACAGCGCCGATGATTCCAGCGAGCATAGATCCATGACCATTTGTGCTGTCTTGTGGATTGCCGCTGCCTGTCACGACGTTAGCCCCATGGATGTCGTCGACATAACCATTCCCATCATCATCGATACCATTTTCAATTTCATTGGGATTGGTCCAAAGGTTCGAAGTTAAGTCGGGATGGTCAAGGTATATTCCAGAATCTATGATCCCTACAACGACAGATGGCGAGCCTGTGTCAATATCCCAAGCATCTGGCATTTGTATGTCAAAACCAGTGGTTGTTTGTTCAAGACCCCATTGCAAAGGGAAATACGGGTCATCTGGGACAGTTTGATTCAGTTGGTATACCCAATTAGGACTACAGATGATATGGCCCTTGGTCTTTCGAAGTTGACGTTTGACCTGTAGTTTCTTGCAAGGGTCGTTTTCTCGAATGTATCTTTGTGGGGTTTTTTCTTGGGACGAGTTAAGTTTAACAAGACGAGAAGACTTGCTCAGATATTTAGTGCGCGAGTTTTCCAACTTGAAGCGTTTTGCGTAGTGTTGATATAGCCTTCTTGTTTTTGTGGAAGTGCTTAGTGCACCTGGGTTGGTAATAACAGCTTCGTCAGGAATTAAAAGAGCTTCGCTCAGTCCTTGGGAGCTGAGTGTGGCCACCATAAAAAATATAGAGATAAGACCCGAAAGGAAACGCATTAGTATCTTTGGTGTAAAAATAATTTCCCAAACTCATTGTGAGATGGGGACTCTCAACAGAAAATCGGCATGATTTCTCAGAAGCTGTAGTGGTTTTGGCAGTTTAGTTGTGTGGCTCGGGAAGTTATTCTCTTCGAGGAAACCACCAATCTGAAGCATTTCTAAAGGCCAAATGTTGGTTTATTTTTTCCAAATTTGAAGGAGTTATAGGAAATCTTAGTAGCTATCAAACAACTTGGAAAAGTCGTTTAAGGGTTCATCCTCGTCTGAGTGCCCAAAGATCTGCCAACTCTGCGATATTAAGCGAAAAGTGGGCCATTTTTTTAGCTCAAGCAAAGCCAGGAGCTTGCCGAGTTTAAAGTCAAGGAAAGCATATGTGTTCTCCTTTTTGTTATAGGTCGTAATTTTTGTGTTTGCTGTTGCACTTTCATTTTCTGCGCTTCTTGCTGCGATCGCAGCATCCTTGAATGCTCTTAGAAGTCGGGCAGCCTTCGAAGTCAAATTGAAATCACTTCTGTTGGAATTAGAGCAAGCAAAGCTATTACTGAAAAAGAGGGGAGATCTTGCCAATGAGGTCGCCCATGAAATCAAGAATCCAATAACAGCTATTCTTTGTTCCGCTGAAGCACTAGATATGATGGTTGGTGAGACTTTAGAAACACCCCATAGAAAGTCCCTTAAGTATATTAAAGAATATGGAGAATATGTTCTTCATTTAATCAGTGATTTTCTTGATTTAAGTATGGTTGAGGCACACGTTAAAGAAGCGCATCCTAAAAGTGTGGAGATTTCTGGAGTGGTGGAATCTGTGCTTGGGCTTCTGGAATCATCTGCCATGCAAAAGCACATTCAACTTCACTTTGAAAGCTATGCGCCGGAATTAGCAGCATATGTAGATCCCAGACATTTAAGACAAATCCTGTTTAATCTCATTCAAAACGCGATTAAATTTAGCCTTGAATGCGGTGCTGTTGAGGTTATTTGTCAAGACACCTTCCCTAAGGACCAGCTTCGCATTTCTGTCAGGGACAATGGTGTTGGCATGGAGAAGGATGAGCTTGAAAGAGTCTTTGATCCATATTGGCATAATTCGAAAAGAAAAGAGGGCGGACATGGGCTTGGTCTCGCTCTCTGTAAGTCCTTTGTGGAACTTGCAGGCGGATCTATCAATGTTGAGAGTAAAGTGGGAGTTGGGAGTTGTTTTGATGTCTTTCTTCCTAGATCGAATCAATCAACTGAAACTTCGTCAGATTCCTTTAGTGTTGATGATGCGAGCAAGATCAAACCTCTGCTCGGTTATTCGTTCCTTTTGGTTGATAGGGATCGGGGAGCGAGAGAGTCGGCCTCGGCTTTGATTGAAGCCTGGGGTGGGGTTGTGGACAATGTTTCTCAAGCTACAGAAGCTCTAAGACTATTATCTCAAAAGAACTTTGACGCACTTGTGCTTGATGCGTCTGATGAGCGTCAGCACCTCTCGCAAATAGCCCATAATTTGATGAACAAGCAAAGTACCGATATTATTCTAACCAGTAAGGAACCTTTGAAGGCGGAATTATTGGAAGAACTAAAAATAAAACGAGTGGTGGAGAAGCCCTTTAGTGGTAAGGTTCTGCTTCAGTCCTTATTGGATTCAACGCGAGCTGTATTAAAGCACTGAGAATTAGCCGGATCGCGGTAGGCTGAAGTCGAATTTTGTAAGTTTCTCTGATTCATTATAAACTTCAATTCATTGCGTTGATTGACATCAATCGAAGATTTCAACAAGAGAGCTTTCGGGGGAGCCCCATTTTCTGTCTTATTGGAGGAAGATGTCCATGGCTACAAGAGAAGAAATAATAGAGGTTTTGAAAACAGTTCAAGATCCAGAGATCTTTCTTGATGTTTGGTATCTTGGACTGGTCTATGGAATCGATATCAATGATGGGAAGGTGAAAATTGATATGACACTAACATCTCCAATGTGCCCAATGGGGCCAGAAATTCTGCAAGAGGTGCACGACAAAGTCGGGGCATTAGATGGTGTGACTTCCGTAGATGTCAATTTGGTTTTCTCTCCGCCCTGGGAGCCATCAGACGAAGTTAAAGCTGCTTTGGGGTTGATTTAGAAATATCTTCGACGTTCCAGCTTGTTTCTGAGCCAAATTTCGAAGGCAGTGGCAAGCCCTGCGGCGCTCAATAAAATTACTATCAGTCCCAAGTGTTGTACTAGATCACCAAGGATGTGGTCATATTCGAGAAGTCCCCACTTGTCAAAAAGGACGAACCAATCGTGCTTAACTTTTTGTTCTTCGAGTGAAGACAAGGCTTCAAACGGGATAATAACATTAAGAGAGCGACCTCTTGCGTCGGCCATATATCGGCCTATGCTGATAAGATTCTCTCCAATCCAAAATACAAGGAACCAAAAGGTCCTACGTCTGGTCAAGAAGGCATAAAAAGCGAGAATCAATGGGAAGAGGATTTGACCTAAAGTACCGCCAAGTGTGGTAATCGGCTCTCCCAAAAACGAGAATAGATAATGGCCTAGTTCGTGAATGATCCAGTCCAATAGTCCGAAGGCACTAGCCACAATTGAGAAAGGACCACTTATTGGATCGGGCGAAAGATAGAGATAAACACCAAAGATTGCGATTATAAGGCTAGACGCAGTTCGAAAGAGTATATCAAGGGGGCTTGTATATGCTCCGATTAAGGGAGGTGCCTCGCTCTCGTTTGCCGAGTTTAATGGAATTGGATTTTCAATATAATATTTGCGCATAAGTATTAATTTACAGTTTTTTTAAATAGAGGCTACAGTATATTGTCAATTTTCCAGAGTCTAAAATATATGTTCAAACCTACCATATTCACGTGTCAATAACTCCAAACCGGTGTTAATATGACATCTGAAAAAATGGGAGGCAGTATAATGAAGCGACTTTCGTTGCTCTTGGTTCTACTTACTGTAAGTGGAGCAAT
>JAAZON010000649.1 GCA_012797725.1 SAR324 cluster bacterium
CTTTTTATTTGCTTTCCCTCCTTGAAATATTTTGAGCAACTTCCTAGTACCTTAATCTGACTTTGAGAATTCTTCGAAACAATGCATTCTGCACTGCTTACAAAGACTAAGCAAAACAAGGAAATGGACATGGCCAATGCTTTGGAATTTCCTTTCTTTTTCATTTCTAGCTCCCTATTTTAATTTGGCAATTATTACCTATCCTATATGAAATGTGTAATCTACACATTTTTAGTATAGAATAGGAAAAATTCTTAATCAAGAGATTTACTTCAAAATAATGTTTTTTTATTCGTTAATTAAAAATTATTGGCCTGAATCACTGAATTTATGTATAATATGTGTAGAACACACATTCAATAACAAAATCGTGCAAAGAGACATTTTATATAAAGCTTTAAAATTGCTTTGCGCTCCTCTAATCGAGTTCTGTCTTAAGCATGGACTTAAAATTCAGGACTTAGAGGAGTGTTGCAGGGAAGTCTTTATTGAGAGTGCCAAGCGTTTAATTGAAGGACAAAAAGGGCGCCCAAATGACAGCCGCCTGAGCGTCATGACTGGACTGCATAGAAGGGAAGTGCAGCGCTTAAGTTCTGATAACAACAAGGAAGTGAGCTCTGTTAATATCATTACAAAAGTAGTCGGGCGATGGGAGACCGAGAAGCGCTTTATTACGAAGGATAGGCATCCCAGAGTCTTAAGTGTGGGATATGATGGAAGTGAGTTCCATGAGCTTGTTCGAGGAGTGAGTTCTGATATTAACCCAGCGAGCGTTCTTTTCGAATTGGAGCGCATTGGAGCTATTGAGCGTAGCAAGCAGGGTGTGCGCTTAAAAGCTCTAACCTATATGCCAAAGGGCGATGCTGAGGAAGGCTTTAAGATTCTGCGAGCTGATTTAAGTGATCTTATTCAAGCTGTAGAGCATAATCTATTTGAAGAAGAGGAGACACCAAATCTTCATTTGCGGACTGAATATGATAAAATAAGAGTGAATGCTGTGCCCGACATACAGAGATGGATACTAAAAGAAGGGCATGCGTTTCATTCGAGAGCAAGAGCATATCTGTCGCAATTTGATCAAGATATTAACTTGGATCCTGATTTCAAGGGAGACTGTGTAAAGATTTCATTGGGGGCGTTTAGCTGTTTAAAAAAGAAATGAAAGGGGAAGTGTCTATATGCGACTGAATTCTGAACGTGGTGGGTACAAAGGCTTTGTTTTAAACCATACTTTCTCGGTGATTCTATTCTTTCTTGGAACCCTTTCAATCCTCATGCTCGGGGCATGTGGGGGAGGCACCACTGGGACTGGAGACATAGGAGGTCAATCTATCAAGTCAGTCTCTGGTACTATTTATGATACCAAAGGGGCTCCATTTGAGAACGCAGAATTACAGATTCAAGAAACTGGGAATTCAGTGACCTCGGATAACAATGGTAAATTTGATTTCAGCACTAATTTGACAGAAAACACAATCAACCTTCGGGTGAGTAGAGGTGACTTTGATGCTGTTGTGCAAATTGATGGCCTTCAAGACAAGGGAAGCCAGTTGGTTCTGCAACTTGTGGTCAATCTGGAGACAGAGCAATTGAGTGTTGAATCCATTCAATTCATTGTTGATGAGGGGACTGAGGATCCTGAAAAGGAAGATGCAGCACAGACTCCGCCTGAAGAGTCCCAGCCTTCTAATCCTGTTAAAGCCCCAGAACAGAGTGTTTTAATTTCCGGAATAGTTCTCAAGAGCGATGGAGACGCTTTTTCTGGCGTTCAAGTTACTTTTGTTGAAGGAGACGCACAAAGCTCAACGAATATAAATGGTGAGTTTCTTCTCGAGGGTTCTACTAGTGAAAGAAGAATAACGCTTAGGCTCAAAAAAGGTATTTATTCAGGGAAGCTTGTCATTCGAGATATCCCTGCGGCCAAGAATCTCAAAGTGCGTTTGAAGATCCTAACATCACCTCGTATTGATCTTAATGGAAAACCTGTATTGAACAGTGATGACAATCTCAGTGTAGTAGCAAGAGAGATTGAGTTTAAGAAACTCTGACAAATTCAGCTGAACTCTTCAAGAAGCCTTTTGCCTTAGGAAAGCCACTTTTCACGGGCAGGATTTATTATCAAAACAAATGATACCTTTTTTTAGGTTATGCCATAACCATAACTATAAGGTTAATTCTACAGGAGGTTTTATAGTCCATGGAAACAAAAACGGAAAATCGAGTTCCTACGGCAACAAATGAAGTTGAAAACAATCCAAACCGAGTGACACCTCGTTCAAGATTACCCAAGCCCTCTCAAATATCTATGGATCTTTCCAAAGAGCTGGGTTTCTCAACTGATTTGCGGTTTGGACAGGGCAATTTGAGTGTGGGAGTCAATCAATCAGCGCCAGGATCAAAAAGTGCTAGTCTAATAGTTCCAAATTCAGAAGCCCGTTTTAGCCTGGGCATATTAGATTGCGATCCAAGTCAAGTCTGGATAGGCAATAAATACGCCAACTTTTCTGCAGCGCCGGCATTGTCAAAGGATAAAGCCGCTCAGGTTCTTCCAAAACTGACTACTGCCCTTGCGCAGACAGGGGCGCACCCTAATCCTCAGAAGCCAGTTGATACGCGAGTAATTTACGCAGACTCAATCGATGGCAGTGCAGTTTTTGTTACTACAAATCTCCAGTTAGCTGAGAGAAGTCCAGCTTCCTATCGCATTATCGTTGAGAAGGACGGTAAATATACGGTACATACGCCAACGTCTGTCCAACTGGGTGAGAAGGAGCTTAGCTTCGCATATGGCGCGAATAATAAGGAGTTAAGCATCAAAGCTTCATACGGAGCATGCGCAGAGACTGCTAGAAAAATGAGCGATCCAGATTCGATGGCTTTGAAGGAAAAAATTAAGCAGGGTATTCTGAATCCATTTAACAGCGCTGCCGTTTTGGAGAAACAGCTGATGAAAGAAATATTGGAGTAATAAGTTCATTGCAAAATCGGCTCTCCGTGTCTGAGTCTGAAGTGCCGTGATCGGAGGGCCGTGTTTCACACGGCCGACAAAAGATTAATATCTAACGATACCGTGTGATTTTAAATGTCAGGAACAAATCACGTGAATCTTTGTACTTCCTATAATACAAGTTGAGCCAATCTTTAGGGCTTTGCTTTGGCCTTACATACGAGTCGAAGACCATGTTATTGCTTTCAGTACTTCGTTGGAAGTCCCAGCCTCTTTTGACTAATTCTCTCGCATAAAATCGGGAGACTTGGGCTCTGTCTCCGTTTGATACGATGTAGGTCCTTGTTTGAACAGTGGCAGTAATGCCATCAGCCTTGGCCTTAGAGTCTGTGTAGCGTAGAAAATTCCTGCCATAACGGTCTTGTTCTGTAATGGGTCTGGACTTTGGAATCTGTGGCACATCTTCGAAGACATTATTGAACACAAGGGGCTCTTTCTGCTTCAAGACCTGCGAATCTGCTTTTTGTTTTTGAAAACGCGCGCAACTCGTCACGCTGCAACAAAGAAGCAGGGCTATGGAGATTCTAATGAGATCTTTCATGAAAAAATAGCGCAGGAAGTGGAATACTTGTAGTATAGCTTCCTACGCTCTTCAAATTTGCGAGAGCCTATTTATTTAATGAAGCTCTTACGCTTTCTAATTGTCCGGCGGAGCCAAGCAAATTATTGCGACTGGCAATGAATTTTGCATATTCCTCCATGAAGACTTTACCGATTGGCCGGAAATCAAAGACCTCAGGTTTGTCTCTGAAGAACTCTCTATGAACTCGGGTCCAAACCAAGCGGCCATCTGTGTCGATGTTAATCTTGCAGACACCAAGTTTTGCAGCTGGGAGGTATTGATTAACGTCCACACCTTTTGCACCTTTTAGAGTACCACCCGCTGCGTTGATTTTCTCAACTTCGTCCTGGGGTACGGATGATGATCCGTGTAGAACCAGAGGGAAGCCAGGGCAAAGTTTCTTTATACCCTCAACCACTTCAAAGTGAAGTCCTTGTCCACCGCTAAACTTGTATGCTCCATGGCTTGTTCCAATGGCGCA
>JAAZON010000650.1 GCA_012797725.1 SAR324 cluster bacterium
ATGAGGAAGTACAAAAGCGTATTATTGAAGTCGGCAGAAAGTTCCTCGCCGAGCAAGAATGTAAACCCGAAATGTGGTTGGGTCAGGGAAAGATTTATTTTCCTGCCATTGCAGGATTTAGAGCAATTAAGGCTTTTCATGAAAGAGAACCAGAGTTTATCGAAAAGCAGGGACCCGAGTTTTGGAAGAAATGGGCTCCCATTACCCTTGGAATGCCACTTGTGTCTAATGACCGCGAGAACGGTAAGATAATTGCTTTTGCCTATAAGCATGCCCCTGATGAAGTCATTGCTACTTTAGACGTACTGGTTGATCATGAGGCTCAAAGATACAACAGCTTGCTGATTAATGACCTACTTGAGGATTGCCTGGACGATAGAATGAGCACCTTTTTACTTGGTAAAGCCCAACAACAAGGTTTTAGCCCTAAGGCTTCTAGCGATATCATTCACTTTTTACTCCATCACAACGATAAAGCCACAAAAGAATATGTGAAGTCCAAAATCAAAGTCCCTCTCCCAACTGGTGAACCGGAAAAAGAAGAGATCATTTCATCAGCTGCTTCGCTTCTCCAAAACGCAGTTAGAGAAGATTGGGAATTTCTTTGGGACTTAATGATGAAGGATAACGAGTTTGGAAGAGCTCTAGTATTTAGAGCTCATGACAGCCCTCTACGTGGTGCTGGTGTTTTGCAAGATATTAGTGAGTCGCAATTGGCCGACTTATTTATCTGGTTAACCAATGAGTTTCCACCTGAAGAATATAAACATCCTGAAGGTGGAGGAACCGTCACGCCCCAGATCTCCATAGGTGATTGGAGAGACTCAGTACTTCGGGTACTTATGGACAAGGGCACCGCTGAGGCCTGTCGCCAAATTGATAGGGTTGCAGTGGCTCTACCACAATTTAAATGGATTAAGCGATATACGTTGGTTGAAGCACGCAGAATTGCTACACAAAAATCTTGGCAACCGCCGGAGTTAGGTCAGCTGTTTAGTCTAGTTGAAAATCACGACTTGAGATTAATTAATAGCCCAGATGAATTGATGGACAGTGTTTTAGGTTCAATCGACAGGTTTCAGCAGATACTGCACTCTCAACAGCAACCTCGGGTTGTTCGGCTATGGAATCAAGACCGCAGGAGAAAGAAACAGCCAGTTGTTTCTTGGCCCAAAGACGAACTCGATTTATCTGACGAACTTGCTTCTCACTTAAATGATGACCTGAATGATCGTGACATATTTGTCGGGAGAGAAATGGTGGTTACTCGAGTTAACAGACTAGACATTCATATAAAGGTTTTCGGGCGTGATCACTTAGGTAGGCCGACAGACCCTTCCGAAGTTATTATCGAGGTCAAGGGATGCTGGCACCCAGAGTTAGATACTGCAATGGAGACACAGTTGGTTGGCAAATATCTTTCTGCCAATGGCTGCCATCACGGAATTTACCTTGTTGGGTGGTTTAATTGTGATGCTTGGAATGACCCAAGTGATACTAGAAAACAAAAAGCGCCTAACCTGAGTTTGAAACAAGCGAGAGAAAAGTTTGGACAACAAGCAGGAGTCTTATCAACAAAACATGCATTTAGGGTGGAATCCGTAATTCTTAATACGGAGCTTTTATAAAAACTGTGAAGTGTCTGCGTACATACTCAGAATTGGCTTGTCGCCTGCTTTGTGCTTCTTTTCTTCCTCAGTATTTACAAAATTAATCAGGTAAATAATTGCTGCCTTAGTTAGTCGCATAAGATTCACTGTTTCTTGTAGGAGAGTATCCGAGTCGATATTGTGTTTATCGGCATCATCATCAATACTTGTTATTAATGAATCGAAGACAATTAGTCTCCTGTGGGTAAGTGCGTTTCTTATTTGCTTAATTTTTTGACACCTGTTTGATTTAAAATCTCGGTAAATATCATATAGGGCGTAAAGACTTATATTTTCTGAGTTAAGTATTTCTTTTCTGATTGCTCCTTTATCTTCCCAGATTGAAGCTGTGACGAAATAAATGTTATTCTCCTTGAGTTCTAGGTTGTAGTAGTCGTTAATAAACACTGCGATTTTATCTAATATGTTGAATGCGTCTTTAAATGCTGATTTCAACAAACCGATATAGAGATTAAATTGTGAGTAGTCCAAAGCATATACATAGCTGGTTCTTTTGCTAATGTTATCGAAGGCTTTTTGCTTGTATTGTGATTGGACCAGATTCAATCTGGCTACAGCATAATCTTCTTTAATCTGATTGAGCTGTTTTGCAAAGTAATAAAATGTATCGTTATCGTCCAACTTTGTGATTAATCTGATAAAGACAGGATCCTCAATAGCTGCTTCGCAGTGACCGTCGTGAATGTGGAAGTTTAGAAACAATCCTTCCTGACTGCAAAAGTCCAAATAGTATTTTTCAAACTTGGTAAGCCCATCGGTTTTATA
>JAAZON010000651.1 GCA_012797725.1 SAR324 cluster bacterium
GGTCCCTCCACCGCCACCACCTGCAAAACCACAAGCATCTGGCTATAAAACTGATTTAGTGAAAATTGAGCCCAATGAATTGCAGGACCTAAATGACATCTTGGGAGATATCCGAAACGCAGCGGGAAGTCATGACTTGATTTTTCTGATTCAACTGCAGATTGAAGGCAAAATCCCAATTGAAGTTAAGGAAAAGCTGAACCAACTACTAGCAAAAGTGAGTGATCAAATCATTTTTCAGTAAGATAGTCTACTGAATTCCTGGAGGATATAAGTAGGTTTTGTCTGGTAATTGGCTTCAAGAAACATAATGGAGAGCAAATCATGAGCTTGCCTCAATGGACAAGTGAAATCATCGAGGTAACCAAAGTTGGAGAAGACCAACTGGGGCTCGAAGGTGCAGCTCAAGGATATCAGCAATTGATTCTCCCTGGCATCACGACTGTTACTGACCACGCGCGTTATTATAGTTTTTATGCATGGATTATCTATAGGTATCTATTTGATAGAAAAAGCAGTAGATTACTTGCAAGTTTTCGGGGTCAATTCTACAGTCATCACGAAGTAGCGTTAATCCTGTCTGCCTTTTTACATCACTTGGATCGTCCTATTTCTGGGGTTACTGGAAGTGGAATTAATAACCGAACCGTGAAAAGGCTCTGGGGAAAAAAGGATCCTACCTCTTTAGACCAGGATTATTTCCAGAATAAAGAAGGAGGGTTTGGACAATACTACAGAATAGCTATGCAAACGATGGGAATTATAGAAATCCCAGAAGATAATCGGTTAGTCTATTATCTGACTGACCGTGGGAAAGATCTTGCAGAGGCGTATCAAGAATCCATATCAGACACACAGTATTATAAATCCCTTGAAGAATGCGGCCAACTAAAAAGCTTATCTAGAGAAGACGCATCAGAGTATGGCGAAGTTGGCTGCATTTGTCCAGAAGCTCTAAGTAGAGGTAAGGATCGGATTAAGCTTCTTGATGCTTTCTTTCGGATGGATGAACCTCAAGGATTTTCAAATAACCACGTCCGTAGACGTAATTCATTGGGCGTGGTTTTAGATTTAGTTCACCAAGCAGATGGGCAATTTCGTCGTGAACGACTCAGACCTGCTTTGTACATCAGAGAGTTTTCAGCTGGGTTGAAATATTCACCTGCTAATGAAATTGTTGACTGGGTAAAAAGATGGCAATTGGTTGAAGTGCGTCATATGTATTCTTTTGGTTTCCAATGCCTTTGGGCGGCATTTCTACTTGAATTACGCGACCATAGTGAAATTGGTAGAGATGAATGGCAAGCCTGGATAACAAATCAATTGAAGGAGAAAGGTTGGGACATATCTCTTAAGAAACTCTCAGAAAAACTATGCGCCAAAGCAGGGATATCCGGAAATTTCGATGAGTTATTGGAGAAGACCCATCAAATATTCGGATTGCAATCCGGTTTAGATGAGTATTCACTATACCAGAAAGCAATCCGCAGACAAACTAATAGTGCTTTCCTGTTTCAGACGGGAGTATGTATTCTTTTGCAGATTTATTTGAGGTTTTTCCCTGACTATAAATCACAAGATCCACTTTGGCTAGAAATCGCGACAAGAGATCGCCTCCCTATGAACAGATACTTCACAAATGTTGAAAGAAAACTTCAAAATACAGACTTTTCAACATTTGATTGGGTAAATTGGGTTTTTCAGGAATACATCTTCGAACAACATGAAATGGTCGCTTTAGAAAAACTAAGAAATCAATGGTACGACACATTCAAATTTTATTATGATGAAGGGATCTTCCGTTGGCCAACTGGGAAAAATGGTTACACAGAACCAATCCGATTAGCTGCCAACAGATTGAATAACTGCATATCAATATTGGAGGATCTGGGTCTACTTATTGAAAATCCTGATGGCTTCCTCTCTTTATCCGCAGATGGGATAAGTTATTACCACCAAGTATTAAAAGCATTAGAAGATGCCAATTAACCTGAAATCAATCATTGAAGATGAATCAGCAATAAAGTCCGGAAGATTTTCAGGAGCAATATTCCTGACTTACACCCTCAATCTCGCCTTTTTCGAACAGATCATCATTCCTGCTTTGGAGCAAGCCGGGTGTTCTAATGTTGTAATAATCGCCGATCCAGATGGATACAATGACGCATTAGAAAGGGGATTAAAAAACATATCCTATGCAGGACTTCGTTATATAAATACGCCCTTTCCCAGGAAAGGATATGGTGTCCAACACATCAAGATGCTATTGATGGTTGGTCCTGAGCGGGGACGACTCCTTATAGGCAGTGGAAATTTGACCTTGCATGGTTATAGTAAAAACCTGGAAATATTTACACATTTTGAGTTTGATAAAAACAACCCTGAACCAGAATCACAACTTGCTTTTCATGAGGCGTGGAATCTACTAAGTCAAATGATAAAGAACGAGGTCTTTTCAGACACAACCGTTAATCATATCAATGCGATCTCAGAAAATGTGGATTGGTTAAATTATCAACCAGCAGACCTCTTGGAATTCCAAATTTGGCACAATTATGAACATTCGATTTGGTCACAATTCATGAATTGGCGTGAAAGAGCTGGTTTATCGGGTGAGACTACAAAAACCTTGCGAGTGTTTTCACCTTATTACGATTCTGATTGCGGAATGTTGATTAAATTTCAAAAAAACCTATTACCTAGTCAAGTTGATCTTTACTTTAGTCAAAAAAACACAACTTTGGATGGATCTAAGCTACAAGAAAATTGGCCTGAAGGATTGCCAATACCAAACCTATTCGACATCATGGAGACACAAGAAAACATCAGTCAGAGATTACTTCACGCAAAAATCGTTGTAGGAATTGAGGATTCTGGATCCTGGTGTATCTCCGGTAGTGCGAACATGACAAGAGCAGCTCTCGCTAGAACCTATCATGATGGTTCAAATTTGGAGATGGTAAATTTTCACTGGTCACCGGACCCCACTGCTTTTGATTATTTGCTTGAGAAACCAGGTATTATCACGCCCATAGATGTAAACGTGCTCCAACCGACGAGAGAAAATGATGTATCAGAAAAACCACAAAGAGTTTTTCAAAATTCAATTACATTAGCAGAATTGACTTGTCAAAACGATAAACTTACTGGTCAACTTAGCAGCCTTCCAGAAGGTGCTAGGAAAGAAGGGCAAATTCACTTTCTTCGCTCAGATGAAAGGATGGAAATAGAAATCTCGCAGGACCTTCGTTTTCTTTTACCCTATAAAGCAGAAGGCGGTTCTTGTGAAGCAGCCTTAATAAAAGGAGACGGTTTTGAATCCTTACCCCGATGGATAGATTTCACTTCACGCTTACAGGAATATGGAGCTCGACCGTACCAAGCAAGAATACAAACCAAGATAGACACGGTCTTTGGAGCAGAATCCCTATTACACGAACTAATGGATTATCTTTGGGGAAGAACGAGTCAGAAACAAAACGATAATTCGTGGGGCAAACGACCGAAACGTTATGAACCTCACATTAATCAATCCTCATTTGAGGATAAACCAATACCAGAAGCAGAGGAGTTTATTGTTCCGGAAAGAGATGCAACTGGAAGAATTCTCGTTGACCCATATACCCGGAATCCGTACGATCAAAGTACTTATAGTCTCCGTAATCTCTTATCACTAGCCTTGATTAGATTGACTCAACCTTCTTCAACTCCAACTGAACACTTGTCTGAAGATGATGCAAATTCATGTGAAAAAAGGGAATCCCCAGACAAAGATGAGCAGGAGCTTCAAGCCAAAGTCAGGCAAAGATTATGCAGTTATTTGGTCAATTATTGCGAACGATACGCTCAGCGATTATGTGATTCAGATTTCATTGGCCAAATATCACCAATTTTCTTATTAGAAAACCACTTAACTTTATCCCGAGTTTTATCGGAATTCTTGACCCATGTAGAAGAATTTTCGACCGAAATTTTCACTCACTGTTATTGGAAAATATGGGCACCCTTGGTTTGGCCTTCCATCATTGGAATGGAATCAAAATCAAGTTGGGAATTATTAAGTGAGAATCATTTGGTTGATGATTTCATTTCAGCATGGAATCAACTTAATGTATCTGGTAACTTAGTCGTTATGACCAGTCAAGCATTTAATGAACCGCCTCCCTGGTCTACTGGTCTTTCCAAACCTGAACTAACTGCTGACTACTTAGCGATAAGTAAATTGATCTCCATTTTTAAAGAAAAAATCGGCATTAAAAAATTGGACGAAACTGTTATTACAAAATTAGGAATTAATCAAATTCAATGGGATGAGAGCAAGCGAATATTTAAAAAAATTGCTAACTATAAAACCCCAATCAAAGAACGACTCACACCATTATTAGACTGGATAAAGTTAACTGATCAAGGACAAAAAATTCCTTTATCGCTAATAGAGTTGATAAAGAACAACGGATTGGTAGACGAACTGGAATCGTATAACCAACGTCCAAGGCCTGTTTATGCCATCGATACTAACCCAGATGAAGATGGCGAAATCTATTGTTCACATTGTTTCGGAGCCATTACTAGTAAATCAATAAATGCAATACAGAACGGAAAACTAGTCTTGTGTAGCATAAATGCGGATGCATGGTTGTACAAGGAAGAAGAATTGCCACCAAATATTTCTTAAGAATGTGAAGAAGCATGGATATGGAAAAATGCTTGATACCTGACACCTATTTTTCCAACTTACATGCTTGTCGCAATTTTTTTGGGTGAACTACAATAAACAGCCAATGTTCTTGTGGTACGTTAATTCATTTACTTTGAAATGGTAAGTAGTTTAATCCATAGGTATTCTGCCATTTTGTGTAATCGCACAAAAATTTACACCTCTCTAAATAAAGAGGATATCAAATCTTCTTGTCTGAAAACAAGTCCGAGTTATCTCACATCTGCCCTGCCCTGATAGTGAATTGAGCCGACAAAGGTTAACAAGTTCTGCTGGGTAGATAATTCAAGGTTGTGATGGTATAGATAAAATAACTTAAGTTGATATTATTAACAGCAGATATTGATAAGATAATCGACACAGTCAATTTGGAGGAATACTAAGTATATGAATGCATTAAATCTGATAAAAACCTTAGACTATTGTCGATCGAGATTACCTCTTTCTACTGCAGAGGACGATTTTCGATTTGTAAGCATCCCTCTAGCGACTTTGAAGGCGGTCAGTTCCATTGGGACCAAGACCCCTTTACTGACGCAGGTTATAGATTTTTATTACGATAATTTTGTTTCGCGAGATGACTCAGAAAACTCTCATTATTTTAGAAAAACAGGTGAAGTTTGTGTCAGTGATTTCATAAATTTTTTTGCAGATCGTGGAATTGAACAAATGTCTTCTGCAGAATTTAAGCAAGAAGTTCCTAGTTTGCCCGAGCAGGCCATTAATGCTTATGTGTTTTGTAGAATCTTACGATCTTACGATGTGGAATATTCATCTGACCTAAACAAAATTGTTGGAAATAAATTTTTTGAGAAACAAATTCGAAATATTCCCGGTCAACGAAATGGCAACTCACTAAAATTTTTTTACATGTATACGGGTATTGAATATTCTCTGCCAGCTCGAGAATTGAGAAAATTCATCTTCTCTGCAACAAACAAGAATTTGGGAATTAGCGATTGCACTGAATTAATTGGACACGTTGCCAAGACACTAAGAATTCATAACACGGAATTCACGCATGAGCTACTTGAAAAGCTTATCTGGTCTTACCAACTGGCACAGAAGAAATTACATATTGTTTGGCAAGAATGTGATCGGATTCCTCTCGGTCATGGAGTGTATTTATACGATAAGAAGCGAAGAGACTCTAGCATGTATGGCAGCGATGTGGTGGCATCAATTGAAGGTTACTCATTTGAAAAATGTCTATCCCGTGGAGATAAACTTCCTCTGAAAGGCTATTGTATTGAACCGGACGAAATTACGACACTTGAAATGATTGATGAGATGAAATTCGTAATAGAAGAACTGATGAAAATAGAAATGCCCCGTCCCAACTCAGAAATAATTTCCAATAGGATTTTTTCGGACCTGGGCTGTTAACTATTTTTTTATTGACCGTAGAAACCAGCAAACTGTGGAAGCAGATACAATTTGAGGTTACTGCAACCTTACTGCAACCGGGATGAAATACTTATACAGAATATACTAAATAAACAAGATGACCGCTATATATGGGGGTTATTGAAACTTATTAACTCTATATATACGTGTTCCATAGAAACAGGCACTTCTTCGAATCAGTCGGTTGCGTGTTCGAATCACGCCGGGGGCA
>JAAZON010000055.1 GCA_012797725.1 SAR324 cluster bacterium
CCGACAGAGACAGCAACCGCGACAGAAACAGCCACTTACACACCTAGTGAGACTCCAACTTTCACACCAACGGTGACGGCTACGCCGACAGAAACGCCTACTTGGACCGCAACTTCGACTGCAACACCATCTAGCACACCAAGCAACACGCCAACCCAAACAGCCAGCTTCACGCCTACAGAAACAGCGACTGCAACACCAAGCTCTACTCCCACAGAAACACCCACGCCTGAGATCACAACGTTTGGTTGTGAAACCGTTGATTTCAGTGGCGTCATTAACGAGTTGAGGCAAAAAGCCCGTGAGCAGAGAAGTTTAAATATCGCTTTTATGACCCAACTCTCAAAGACCAACAGACTTAGAGTCTCATTTAGGTCTGAGAATACAAAGCTGGTGTCAGAGCTTCTTCAATATCTAAAATCCCTACCTCCGACAGTTCAACAATGTATGACACATCAATATTGCGTAGATGTTACCGTGAATACAGATATTATTAAGAAATACAAGAAGAATGTTGATAGGCTTTATACTCTTTCGAAGAAGATTCGGAAGGAAGTCTCAAAGTACCTAAAACCTGGCGGTAAATGTTCGGGTTCTGTGTCCGAGTGTATCAAACGTACGAGAAAAGCAAGAAATTATGTCAAGTGGCTGGATCGGAGCACGCAACAGATAAGAAAACTTCAAATTAGCCTAATAGAGAAGGTACCCACAGTAACAACAAAATGTGAAGTGCCGAAGGATTAGAACTAGGAGGCCGGCCCCTAATCTACTAATTTAGCCACTTTTAGTGGCCAAGATTGCTGGTGCTGCTCTTAAAAATTTGTCAGGCTTAGTTCGTCAGAGATCTTGTGGGACTTCAAGGTTGAGAGTTCTATTGGGTTACAAGTTCGAGCCGCCACTTCCATTTGCCTTTTTTGCCCTGGAGTATAGGAAGGATCTAATAGAGCGGAGCTATATTCCCTGCTCCATTTTTTCATCTCCTCAGCTAAAGCTGCCTTACGATCATTTTCGGCATTCAAGTAATCCTTGACTAGCGAACTGCAATAATTAATAGGGTCAGTTACTGCCTTAGTATTATCAGCGCGTGCACCTGAAAGGATAGCCAGAGAGAGACCAAGTGCTAAGCTAAAGTTTCTAACTATTGATTTCATTGATTCCTCTTTCATTTCTTTGTCTGTAATGCAGCACATTTCAAATTCATATTCTGGATATTCTTCAACTTTGCTTCCATTTAATTGATACGAGTATTCCTCAATTAGAATCTGTCAGATTGGCGCATCTAATAGTTTGAAAACACGAGTAATATCTTAATTCCTTAAGAAAATTCGCTAATAAGACGAAGACCTTCTATGTCGCTTCTAAAGTGGGTAGGGACCTTTTCACGCTCTCATCGTTTAGAGCGAGCTAGCCTTTGCCAGGTTCGACACAACAAAAAAGAGGATATAGGCAATGACCAATCACACCATAGTTAAGCTCTTTATACTGTCAATAATTGGGTTAATCAATCTCTTGCCTAAGGTTGCTTATACTCAGATCCAAATAGATGATTTCTCTGCGAACTTCACAGTTTGGGATTACAGTCCAGACATTGCTGAAATCGACAGGCCTCTCGGATCAGTGGCCAGCAGTGGCGCAATTGGTGGATATCGAAAATACAAGGCAACACTTACCAATCCAGGTCCAGCTGATGTCGGCATTACTATTTCAGGTGGCACCCAGAATAATATCTATTTCCATGACGCTTACCCATCGTCCAAGGGACTTACAGAAGTTCTATGGGATGGGACAAACAATACCAGCAGCCAATCATATACTTTAAACGCAAATCTTGGTGATTCCACTAAAGACGGATTCAATGTCCTAGTGCAATACTATGATTGCGCGAATCGAGAACCAATAAATTTACGCTTCACTGTTTGGGCCTATGATCCCATCTATTCAAATCCAGCCTCAGCAAGCGGAAGCGTAGAAGTCAAGTGTAACTCAGGTGAAAATTCAATCATTGACAAGTACTTCTATCTCCCCTTCAAAAATATGATGGCAGATGATCCGGCAAAGGGGATGCCCAATTTCACTCAAATAGGTGCAATAAGGATGCTAGTCGATGGAAGTCAGTTCTACGGACAGGACCTACAACTAACGCTTCTTGAAGTTGGATGTGCAGAGTTCGATGAGCATGGCAACTTTCTCTGCCCAACCGCAACTCCATCTCCCACATCCACATCAACAAGGACCCCAACGGCCAGTTCAAGCCCCACAAAAACAGCTTCTGCAACACCTTCAAGGACTGCAACATCAACTTCAACCACAGTCTACACACCGACTAGCACAGCCACCGCTACTAGGACCCCAACACCAACAAGAACAGGGACCCCGACGTTTACATCCACGATTACGAGGACACCGACTGCAACCAACACCCGCCGAGCAACGTCAACACCGTTTGAGGAAGTGACAAATACCCCAACTCCTACGAGGACTGCGACAAGCACCTCAACTAATACGCCACCTTACACTTCTACTCCAACATCGAGCCCAACTAGAACCTCAACTGTGACGGCAACTGCTACAAATACAAATTCTCCAACTGCCACTTCAACAAATACTCCAACAAGCACTGCTACAAGCACAAATACGGCAGTAAATACTCCGACAAAGACTCCTACAAGGACGGCAACTGCAACAAGCACGTCAACTAATACACCGCCTAACACTTCAACTCCAACATCAAGTCCAACTAGGACTTCAACTGGGACGGCAACTGCTACAAATACTAATTCCCCAACTGCCACTTCAACAAACACGCCAACTAGGACTGCTACAAGCACAAATACGGCAGTAAATACTCCGACAAAGACTCCTACAAGGACGGCAACTGCAACAAGCACGTCAACTAATACCCCGCCTCACACTTCAACTCCAACTTCAAGTCCAACAAAGACCTCAACTGTGACGGCAACTGCTACAAACACAAATTCTCCAAGTGCCACTTCAACAAACACGCCAACTAGCACTGCTACAAACACAAATACGGCTGTAAATACTCCAACAAGGACCCCTACAAGAACCGCAACAAGAACCTCAACCAACACGCCGCCTCACACTTCGACTCCAACATCAAGTCCAACCAGGACCTCAACCGTGACTGCAACTGCTACAAATACAAATTCTCCAACTACCACCTCAACAAATACCCCCACTAGCACTTCTACCAGGACAAATACCGCTACTAGCACACCAACAAACACTCCAGTAGGAACCATGTCTCCTTCTCCAACACCAACTCCTACTCCGACCCTCACCCCAAGCCCGGAATATACACAGTTCACATATACTCCGACTCCGTGTCCTCCGAACAAGAAAGAATGTATCTCCTGTGAAACTGTGAACTTCGGCGACGTCATTCAACAACTCAAGAAGACGGCACGAGACCAATGGAAGAGCAACTTGGCATTCATATTAAGGCTCGATAAGGGCAATAAGCTTAAGCTCTCATTTCAAGCACGAAATAAGGCTTTACTCGAGCAAATGTTGAAGTTCTTGAACTCCCTAAGTCCAGAAGTGCAGGAATGCATAGAGAATGACTACTGCGTCACTGTATCAGTCAATACGCTCATTCTTAAAAAATACCGAAAGACTATCGAGCAGATCTACAAGCTCTCTCAAGAGATTCAGCGGCAACCCCTCGCTTATGGCAAGCCAGGAGGAAAATGTTCAGGATCAATTGAGGAATGCAAGAAGCGGGTACGAAATGCTAATCAATACATTAAATGGTTAAAGAGGGAGATTAATCGATTGAAGAAGCTTAATCTTACTCTAACATCAAAAATTCCAATTAAGACTACTAAATGTGAGTAGAATGTTCATATTTCGATCCGACCGGTGGCTTTACTTAGCAAGAGCAAGTAGAGCCACAGATAAACTTGCGTAATCAGAAATCCGCTCTCCCAACTCAGACCCCACAATCTCACAAGCCGAAAGAGACTGCGGAAGGGCTTCTAACCTCAAAGCCACCTCCATTGCCGGTCTTAAAAACTTCTCACATCGAGGAAAAATTGAGCCAATGACAATTCGTTCAGGGTTCAATATATCAATTATGTAGGCCAATCCAAGTCCAAGGTAGCGACCCGAGATCTCAAGTATCCTTATCGCTAAGGCATCTCCTTTTTTTGCAGCCTCACCAACCTCTTTTGCTGTAGCGTCCTCACCCAATATTGTTGAGGTTTTCCAGGCTGCAAATTCTCGTTTGGCAAGCTGCTTAATACCCGATCCTGAACAGAATCCCTCAAAACTGCCGGATTTATGAACTCCAATAGGACCATTCTTCTCAAGCCTTATATGCCCCACCTCTCCCGAATAACAATTTGCACCTCGATAAATATTCCCATTTATAATTATTCCAGCACCCATCCCAGTCCCAAAGGTCAGATAGACCATGTCCTTACAGCCTCGTCCAGCGCCAAACAATAATTCCGCGCAAGCTCCGGCATTTGCATCATTATCAAGAAAAGCTGGCACACAGAATTTCTCATTAAAGATGCGAATAATCGGAACATTTACCCATGATTGTAGATTTGGAGGAGCATTGATTATCCCCTTTTCCGGGTCCAATGGTGACCCGCAGGAAATCCCAACTGCTTCTAAATGGCATTTACTAGTTTCTATAAATCTCTCAGAAATACAAAGAAACCTCTCCACTGCAGGATCTGGCCCTCTTGTCTCATCGGTCGGGAACTCTTCGCGCTTTATTACCTCTCCCTTTCTATTTCCGAGACATACAGTGCATTTGGTTCCTCCAATATCAATTCCCAAGACCATATTATTCATATCAAACTCTTCATGAATTAAAGCCGATTTGATTGATCGTATTCATAATGCGGTGTAAAAAGTAATGCAAGGGAAAAAACCGAACCCCATAATACTATTTTTTTGGTTTAACAGTTATGCAAGAATGCAAAAATTTCGATCCTGAGGCCACAGAATTTGTCTTCAGCAAGCTTACAAACACCGATCTTCGAAGAGCTTATTTTCTCTTTTGGTGCATGGCTCATCCATCACTAAACCGACTCGGTCAGTTTCTAATCAACTCTTCCTTCAAATTTAATATCCCAATTGAGTGGTTTGTTGAGGCTACCATTTTTCGTCAATTTTGTGGAGGTACAACGCTCGAAAAGACTGTTTCCGTTATCGACTCATTATGGTCATCGTCGATAGGGTCAATATTGGATTTATCAATCGAGGGGAATGACACGGAGAGTTCCCGCGATCGCACCGCTAATGAAATAGCAAGCGGTATAGTTTTTTCGGTATCCATCAAACCAAAAGTGCCTATGTTTGCCGTGAAGCTGACCGGGCTCTTTGATTTCAACATACTGGAGAAGAAGCATGCCAGGATTCCGCTTAATGACATTGAAACCAAGCAATACAAGCTCGGACTCCAAAGAATAGAGACAATCTCCAAAGCCGCCCATGACAACGACATCGCCATTTCTATTGATGCAGAACAGTCGTGGATCCAGGATCCTATTGATGAAATATGCTTGGATTTAATGCGCCGCTATAATAAGACCAAGCCAATCATTGGCACCACTTTTCAATTCTATCGACATGATAGGATTGGTTATTTTCAGAACCTCTTAGAAACTGCAAAAAAAGAATCCTTCGTCCTTGCATTCAAAGCGGTACGGGGTGCTTACATGGAGTCCGAACGAGAGCGGGCTAAACAGTTGGGTTATTTAAGCCCCATTCATCCCAACAAACAAAGTACTGATGAAGCTTTCAATTCCGCTTTAGAGATTACTATAAAAAACATCTCCCACCTTTCTTTTTGGATAGCCACACATAACCAGGAAAGCTGTCTTTATGCGATTAAACTGATGTCTGAAAAGGGGCTAAAAGCTTCAGATCCAAGAATCTCTTTTGCCCAGTTGAGGGGCATGTCAGATAACATTTCATATAATCTGGCTCATGCTGGCTATCGGGTAGCAAAATATCTTCCCTTTGGTCCAGTAAAGCATGTTCTTCCCTATCTTTTCCGCCGAGCTGATGAGAACACCGCTGTCTCCAGAGAACAACCCGCAAGAGAACTAGAATTCATTCGTAGAGAGATGAAACGGCGTAAGTTGCTGTAAAATTAGTGCCGAATCAATTGTTTAATCTGAAATTAAGCACTTAAGCTTTTTATTCATTAGGTCGATCTACTTAATGTGCAACATCCACTCAGGCATTCTGATCCTGACTGCAACATGAGAAACCTTATCAAGCACGACTCTCCAAATTCAGTTATGCCTTGCTGAACGCCATGTTGAAATAGTCGGATTATAGGGGTCTTTTGAACTTGTTAAACTAAAACTCATTAATATTTCGACTTTAGAAACTTTCATTAGATTCCGAACATTATCTTAGTAAAGACAACAACAAAGCGGGAAGGGTTATGGCACAAGACACTCAAGAAAAGAAAAACCGAATTCTCGTCATCGACGACAACCAAAGTGCCCTCCACTTATTTAGTTCCCTACTGGAAAAACTAAATTGCGAAGCTATCACAACAGCAAGGGGGGAAGAGGGAGTTCGAATCGCAACAGAAGAGTTCAAAAAGGATACGCCCTTCGACCTAATCATAACGGACATTCAAATGCCAGATCTTGACGGAACAAACGTCGCAACAAAGATCAGAGCCGAAGGCTTTAAAGGACCAATCGTCGTATTTACGGCATACCCAACCGCAACCATGAAAAACAAATCGCGCAGTGTAGGTATTGATGCTTACTTCAGCAAAACTGTCCTCAATAAAGACCTTATGTCAGCTATTCTCTTTCAATTCTGTTCTTGAGCGGACGCTTTTTATTCAATTCTATTTCGGCACACACTGTAACAGCTGAAGTTTACATTCTTTAGTACAAGAAAATACGGCTTTGTAATTCGGAAGACATCGGATATCTATTGTGTCGCAAAACTCTCCGCGACAACAGGCATTTCCCTTAAGCTTACAGGCTGGCCCAGATGAGGCACGACACGCACGTATTCC
>JAAZON010000652.1 GCA_012797725.1 SAR324 cluster bacterium
AGCGCGAAGTTTTAAAACGCTTAAGAGAAATTGCCTCGAAAAATGAAGTCTTTCAGTCTTATATAGGGATGGGATACTTTGAGACCTTTACTCCACCAGTTATCCAAAGAAACATTCTGGAGAATCCAGGCTGGTATACTCAATATACACCCTATCAACCGGAGATATCCCAGGGACGTCTTGAAGCCCTTCTGAATTTCCAGACAATGGTTTCTGATCTTACGGGGCTGCCAATAGCAAATGCTTCATTGCTCGATGAGGCCAGTGCGGCTGCAGAAGCTATGTTGATGAGTTACAATCTGAGTCAGAAATCTAACAACAAGAAAACTTTTCTAGTCTCAGATGACTGCTATCCCCAGACAATCGGGTTGGTAGAAACCCGTGCCAAACCTTTTGGTATAAAGGTTCTAGTGGGTGGTCATGAGGAACTGAGTAAGTTTGAGGATGAAATTTTCGGGGCCCTTTTCCAGTACCCAACATTCTCAGGGCAGGTGATCGACTATACGAACTGTATTGAAGGCCTGCATCGAAAGGGCATTATTGCAACTATTGCGGCCGATATACTTGCGCTTTGCGTTTTGAAGTCTCCAGGTGAAATGGGCGCAGATATCGCAGTTGGCAGTACTCAGCGTTTTGGGATTCCCCTTGGCTATGGAGGGCCGCACGCTGCTTATTTTGCAACAAAAGATGAGTTCAAGCGAAGCATGCCTGGCAGATTAGTTGGTGTTTCTAGAGATGCTGGGGGCAAGTCAGGCCTCCGGTTGGCTCTTCAAACACGCGAACAACATATAAGAAGAGAAAAGGCCACAAGTAACATTTGTACGGCTCAAGTATTGTTGGCAATTATGGCATCAATGTATGCAGTATATCATGGGCCAAAAGGGCTCAGGCGCATTGCAACACGAGTTAATAATTTAGCAAGAACATTTGCTGAAGGGTTAAAGGCTGAGGGCTTCTCAGTCCTTCATGACAACTTTTTTGATACTGTGCGTGTGCACTTGGAAAAAAACTCTCGTAATGCAGTGCTTAAACGGGCTGCTGAAAGAAAGATAAACTTATGTGTTGTTAACGATGAGCATATAGGAATTTCTTGGGATGAATGTAAAACGGAAGAAGATGTAATAAGGCTTTTGGAGGTCTTTAGAGGCAGAAATATTAAGGAATCAGTATCTGACTTGTTTGCAGGAGTTGGGGAAAGTATTCCGACACAATGTGTAAGAAACAGCGATTATTTGACTCACAATGTTTTTAATTCCTATCATAGTGAGACAGAAATGCTGCGTTACATAAAAAGATTAGAATCAAGGGATCTTTCATTGTGCACCTCAATGATTCCTCTTGGCTCATGTACAATGAAATTAAATGCCGCTGCAGAAATGCTTCCAATTAGCTGGCCGGAGTTTAACAGCCTCCATCCGTTTGCTCCTTTGGAGCAGGCAAAAGGCTATCAGGAGTTGTTTAATGACATTGAAACTGCATTGTGTGAAATAACGGGCTTTGAGGCAGTGTCGCTTCAGCCGAATTCTGGCGCTCAAGGTGAGTACGCTGGATTAATGTCAATCAGGAATTACCATGAGTCTCGGGGGCAGACGGGACGAAACGTCTGCCTGATTCCAAAGTCTGCACATGGAACTAATCCTGCAAGTTCCGCGATGGCAGGTTTTCGAGTTGTGGTTGTTGAGTGTGATAAGGCGGGGAATATCGATTTGGTAGACCTGAAAGCGAAAGCCAAGGAGCATAGGGATTGTTTAGCCGCTGTGATGATTACATATCCTTCGACTCATGGTGTGTTCGAATCCCATGTTAAAGAGATTGCCGAAATAGTTCATAGATCAGGCGGTCAAGTTTATCTTGATGGCGCCAATATGAATGCTCTTGTTGGAATGGTGTGTCCCGCTGAGCTTGGGGCGGACGTTTGCCATATCAATCTACACAAGACCTTTGCGATTCCTCATGGTGGTGGAGGCCCAGGGATGGGACCTATTGCCGCCAAGGCCCATCTTGCTGACTTTTTGCCGGGGCACTCTGTTGTTAAGTTAGCCGGAAGAAAGAGGGAAGGAGCCGTATCTTCTGCTCCATGGGGGAGTGCCAGTATACTTCCCATTTCTTGGGCATATATAGCCTTGATGGGGGCAGAAGGGTTGAAAAAAGCTACTCAGGTTGCAATCTTGAATGCCAACTATGTTGCCAAACGCCTAGAAGGAGCTTATTCGGTTCTTTATAAAGGCGAGAGTGGCTTTGTTGCGCATGAGTGTATAATAGATCTTCATGCTCTCAAAGAAAACTCTGGCATTGATGTCGATGATGTCGCAAAAAGATTGATTGATTATAGTATCCATGCGCCGACAGTTTCCTGGCCCGTTGCTGGAACTATTATGTTTGAGCCAACTGAAAGTGAAAGCAAATATGAGTTGGATCGTTTTTGTGAAGCTATGCTTAGCATTAAAGCAGAGGCGAAAAAGGTTGAAGATGGTGTTTATGATAAGCTGGATAACCCACTTAAAAATGCTCCTCATACGTTGGAAAGCCTCGTTAACTCAAACTGGAACAAATCCTATTCACGAGAAGAAGCGGCATTTCCTGTAGAGGGATTACGAAAATCTAAATTTTGGTCGCCTGTAGGTAGAATCGATGCAAGTTATGGCGACAAAAACTTGGTGTGCAAATGCATATCTATGGAGTAGCGTTAACAAAAACTACGCCGCTTCAAGATCTAACAGTTTAATTCTCATAGTGATTGATTATTCAAGAAAAAAATCAGGTAATTTCGTATTTTCCTCTAGAAGATCTTATCAAATCAGCGTATTAGGGGCTCTATCAAGGGCCACGCTTGGCTGAAAAGAGCTCCACGGTGTGAATTTCCTCTTTAGTTGTCCTTTGAGTTAGCCGTTTTTATTTCTAGTGGGTGGTTCGAGTGTTCCATTAGAACCTGATTGTCCTATGGAGATTACACCTGACAAGAATTGTTTGGGCTTGTCGTAATGAGCTCCGTTAGGGAAATCACACTGCTCCAATTGCAGAAGGTGATGGTGAGAAGATTCCTTGAACCAAACACAATGAAAGTAGTGATGTTCGACGGTTGGGTGTAGGAAGTTTAATAATGCAGTTCCTTCTACGAGCTGCTTAATTTTAACGACCTTTCATCTTGCCGCTATAACTGGAACTGGTATCGAAATGCGAAAGTGTTTCGAGGCTACTTGCAAGAGTAGTACGTAAGTCACGGACAGACTGCGTGCCAGAGGCAGATAATCAAGGAGGATTATAGTATGGCAATTACAATTGGTAATAATGTTATTTCCTTAGGAGCTCAAAGACGTTTGTCAATAGCGACAGATAGTTTGAGTTCAACCTTTGAACGGCTCAGTTCAGGACAACGAATAAACAAGGCGAGTGATGACGCAGC
>JAAZON010000653.1 GCA_012797725.1 SAR324 cluster bacterium
CGCCATTGCGGATTCGATAACGCCACTCTTCCAGGAGATATACGGCGCTCGCATTGACATCATAGGTATGCAGCCATTTATCTTTATCGCTCCAGATTCTGTACTTATGCCCAGTAATATCCTCGCTGGTGTACGTGAAAAATTCTCCGAGGCCTGTCGTCATATTTACGATATAAGCTCTGGTGCTTCCTTCGTGACTCAGGCGATATGCCCTCCATGCCTCATAGTTATGAGTATTGTCAGAAAAAATGCATCCTGGAGTCACGTAATCAATTGCAAAATAAATATGAGGCTCTGTGGTATTTGCTTGTATCTTTTCACAGACTTTCAACACCTCATCCAGAAGATTCCTTCTGATGACAAGTTCATCTGGACCAGTCCCTCCGTCGATTAATTCAAATGCCGGGAAGGCTGATGGAAGGTTCTCACCCCCCACCCGGAGATCTGCTCCAATGATATCCAGGGTCCCTCTTAGACTTTGATTAATTTGTTTTCTTGCCGAATCCTCGGTATATGCCCGTTTAATGAAGAGAATGGTCGAGGCTGCAAGTGCAGATAACATGAGCAGGAGAACGCTCGATACAAGCAGCTCAAGAACTGTAAAACCTTTCTCCCTTCGTCTCAGGTCTTGCTTCTGGCAATCCTTAACGAAGTTGAGCAAAGGCTGTGTCAACCTCATACCAGACCCTCGAATTTAAACTTACCGTAATACGCACCTGCCTTATACTGCTTCCAGTGCAAAAATCTGCCTCTGCACAATAAGTGGGGGTGACTTGAAATACATGACTTCCAATTGAGACATTCTGCGCTGGACCATTACCGGCACCGGGGAGTCCCGCAGGATCAGATGCCCGTATTTCATCAAGCACTGTCTGCGCAGCAGCAGCAGCTTCGGTACGAATCTGGTTATCCCGGCTGGTCTTGATGTAGTGGGCCACTTCTGCCATTGAAGCCGCGGCAACGAGCTCAAAGAGAATTAATGAGACAAGTAATTCGATCAGCGAAAATCCCCTCATTCCAGTTTAACTCCTCCTCCAAGGGCAAGTCTCAGCACTCTGCTTACTCTCGAGTCATTAACTGAGATGTCTGCGCTGTTGTTTGCAAGGCCCCTTGAGTTATAACAAATCTGCCAGTCGAGATTACCGATATGTGCCCCGGAAGGAAGTACAAAACGAAGTTCGGCGTCTATTAGCTGCTCGGCAGAGCTGCATGATGCAGCGGAAGTAGCCCTGATTTCGGTGCTGCTGACTGGCCAGACCGTGTAGGTACTTGTCGTAGCCATGGATTTTCCCTGAACAGTCTTGAAATAAGCATACATGGCACGACCTGCGTTATCGGCAGGATTCTGGAGTTCTGTATAGTCTATAACGGCAAGGCTGCAAAGCACCGAAAAGAGAGAAAGAGCAACAAGGAGCTCAATCAGAGAATATGCTGTCTCACGGGGGAACTTACTCATAATTTATAATTGCTATTGCAGCGCGCCAATATCTAAGACAGCAATTCCTATGCCAGGGATTCCGAACTTTTCTTATTTAAAAAAGCTCACTTATGTCAGGTGCTTAATAATCATGACTGCGAAAATTTCTGAGGAATCCATTTACAATGTACTGATTGGAAATGGCGTAGTGCCAAAAAATGTCAGGGTTATAGCGGTCCTCCTAGGAGCCTGGGACACAAAAAGTGCCTAAAAGAGGGAATTTCTCCGGCAGTGTTCTGGCGCGAGAGCTAGTAGGAGAATCGCGAAAGCGGAGAAGGCGTGATAGAAGAAAAGGATGAAAGACAAATTTCGTCCATATGAGCCTGATGAAGTGTATTTATTTCCACCAAGCCCTAAGGAATGGCTACCTGAGGGGCACCTTGCGTATTTTAAACCCTGCGCTCTACCTTTTATTTATAATTTACTTTAACATCAACGGATAGAACACAGACAGCATAAACTTACGGCTGTCTTGAATAGAATTCTTATTCATGGACAAAAAATTACGAATAGCAATACTTGGAACGCGAGGGATACCCGCTCGATATGGGGGTTTTGAAACCTTCGCGGAGGAGCTGTCTCTCAGGCTAGTGAAGCGCGGTCATGAAGTAACAGTATTTGGGCGAAGACCATTTTTCTCCTCTGTCCAGGAAACTTTAGAATACAAGGGCGTAAAGATTCAGTATGTCCCAACGATCTTTCATAAGTATTTGGAGACCCCGCTTCATGGCCTTTCTAGCTTTATTGCGGCTTCAAAGCGGGATTTTGATGTCATATTGTTATGTAACGCAGCAAATAGCCCTTTTTCGTGGATACTAAATCTAAAGGGACTCCCGTTTGCTGTAAATGTTGATGGCATCGAAAGAAAAAGAGCTAAATGGAACTCTTTAGGCAAGCTCTGGTACCGGCTAGGGGAAAGAAGCTCGGTGCTTTTTGCGAAGCAACTAATAGCGGATGCTAAAGTTATTCGTGATTATTACAAAGAGAAATACTCATGTGAGGCAGTGGTTATTCCCTATGGAGCTTCCCCAATTAGACGCGATACGGGAAAAACACTTCAGAACTTTGGTCTTAAAGCAGGGCAGTATCTGCTTTATGTAAGTCGCCTGGAGCCTGAGAATAATGCCTTGGGTGTTGTGCAAGCCTATAACGATAGTGGAGTTACAATACCACTTGTTGTAGTGGGGGAGGCTCCATATGCCAAGGAATATATAGAGCAGGTGAAAGAAGCTGCGGGTAAGGGTGTGATATTTGCGGGTTTTCAGTTTGCTGAGGCATACCAGGAATTGCAGAGCAATTGTTATCTTTATATTCAAGCTACTGAAGTCGGAGGAACTCATCCGGCACTTGTCGAAAAAAGGTAGGCAATCATAAAATCTGGAATTATCTGAACAATGGCGGGTAGATGCGTATCATGGACGCGTTAGAACTTTAAAAAGCTTGAAGCAGCTGGGA
>JAAZON010000654.1 GCA_012797725.1 SAR324 cluster bacterium
AAATTGTCCGGCCGAAGTTACGGTTTTTATATTGGAAAGTGCCTAAAAATTGGCATTATCTTTACAATTCTTGAAAAATAGGCATAATTTTGAGCGTTTTGACGCTATAGGAACTATTCGAATTTGCCCAAGCCTCCGCTATAGGTAGGAAGTTTGGGGTGCATTTTTTATATTTGAATTAATTGCAGACAATGTTCTTAAGCATATTAAAGACGAGGTGAAAATTTGAACGATAAGGAAAATTCAGAGAACCAACCTGAAGAGCAGGAAGAGAGCTCACTTGCTCCGCAATACGTGCAGACGGGTGGTTTTGGTGAAAGACAAAGAGCCTCTGCGATGGAGGTAGTAGTTGAGCATAATCTTGAGAAGGCGATGAAAATTCTCAAGCGTAAGTTGATCAAAGAAGGGCTTTTTAAAGAACTTAAATCTCGCCGTTACTTCGAGAAACCTTGTGAGCGAAGGAAACGAAAATCCAAAGAATCAATAAAGAAGATTAGAAAAGAAGAAGCTCGTTCCAAGAAGAACCCTTATTTTTGATTTTTAGTAATAAAAATTGAAAAATCGGTATTTTTTTGTAGATTGCTTAGGCAATAGGTCAGGATTTTTTCTGCGTTTGTGCAGAATTAAGTACTTGAGATATCTCTGCTTCCTTTTGGGTCAAATTGCTGCTTAAAACTACAGTAATTTTGGGGATCAAAACCCTTGCACACTGTAGAATTTTGACGTAGCAAAGAGTAAGTACATTGAAGATCTTAAGCCGCTACATAATTAAAGAATCTCTCCTTTTCTTTGGGATTACTTTGTTTGCATTTACAGCGGTGCTCCTTACTGTTCAGATGCTTCGATTCGCCTCACTGATAATTAACAAGGGAGTGGGATTTTATCAGATAGCAAAAGTTTTCATATCCATAATTCCAACCTTCTTGGAGATTGCTGTTCCCATGGCAGCGCTTTTAGGGGTTATGCTTGCCTTTGCTCGTCTTTCAGGTGATTCAGAAATAGTCGTAATGCGCTCAAGTGGCGTTAGTCTTTTTCAGCTAATCTGGCCCGTGACCGTTTTTGCCTGCTTTGTTCTAATTATTAGTCTTTGCGTTTCAATATATCTTCGCCCATGGGGTTATGCCCATTTGAATAAGACACTTTTTGAAATAGCCAGGTCACGAACTATCGCCGGTCTTGATCCGGGAGTATTCAATAAACTGGGTAATTTAACCGTTTATGCAGAAGGAATAAAGCATCACTCCGGTATTCTAAGCAGAGTGCTCATAAATGACCGGCGAGATCCACAACATGCTAGAATCATAATTGCTCAGTCAGGACGAATCCTTTCAAATGAAGAAACAAGAACTATCACATTCGATTTATTTGACGGTGATATTCACGAAATTATAGAAGGCAAATATATTGTCACCACTTTTGACACAAACAATCTTGAAATGAACTCAGATGAGTTGTTGGCAAATGATGGGAAGCCAACCTCTCAGAAGTCTCAAGAAATGAGTATTGTCGAACTCAATGAAAGATCCCAGCGTCTTGCTCTTAAATTAGCAGAATTCCAATCTTTGCCAGATCATAATGATGATTCTCTTAAGAAAATTTTTGGTGATGAGGCAGATTCCGTAACTGAGGTTGTCAAAAAGATGAATAAACTCTCATTAGAAATAGGACGCCGCTCATCCATTCCTTTTGCATCGTTCTTGTTAGTATTCTTGGGAATGCCTCTCGGAGTTCATCCTCCTCGTACGCAACGGACTTGGGGCATTGGTTTATCTTCAGTTCTGGGTCTTGTTGTTTTCGTGGTCTATTACGGTATTCTGTCCATTGGAATGGCAATGGCTGAGGGCAATAGCATTAATCCTTACGTCGCCTTATGGTTTCCGAATTTCATAGCATTAAGTGCTTCGGCCGTGTTCACCTGGAAAATAGCAAGCGAATCTTGGCAGTCAGTGGCAGATGGGGCGTTAATCACCCTGCAACGTTTCACATCAGAAACACGGGGAAGGTTGCGATGAATATCTTGCATAGGTATATTCTCAATCAATTCTTACGTACCTTTGCACTGTGTTTGGCTGGACTCGTATTCTTGTTCCTTGTTTTCGATTTCATGGATCGAATAGATAACATACTTGGCGAAGACATATCAGTTTTCACCGTGCTCTCTTACTTTTTGTTTAAGATTCCCATGACACTAACCTTGATGCTTCCTGTAGCTGGATTAACATCAACACTTCTTACCTTCGGCCTACTGTCAAAGAACTCTGAAATTACAGCCATGAGATCCGCTGGGATAAGAGTATTTTGGCTTGCCAAGCCTGTTTTGATCGCAGGTCTGGTCTTAAGCCTCGTCGGACTGCTCCTTAATGAAACTCTCGTTCCCTACTCACAGCAACGATCAAAGGATATCTACAACATTGACATTAAACAAAAAGATCGGCGCGGGAGTTATAGCGAGTCAAACATATGGTGGCGTGAAGGTAACTCATTCTTTTTTGCATCTCTTTTCGACTCTCGAGTAAAGAGTTTTCTGGATCTGCTCCAACTTCAAGTGGATAATGATTTTCGCATAACGGAAAGGATCGATGCCGCTCAAACTAAATGGGTTAACGAAGAACTCGGCTGGACAATGGAAAACGGCACTGAGTACAACTTCGAAAACAGAACGGCCCCAACCGTAAACAAATTCTCTAGATTCCCACTTCCCATTTCAAAACAGCCAAAAGATCTTTTTGATTATACAACCGATCCCCAGTTAATGAGCTTTCGGCAACTTCGAAAGTTTATGCACCAACAAGTGGCGAATGGACTAAATGTGCGTGGTTATCTTACCGATCTTCATCAAAAAATAGCTTTTCCATTTGTCAACTTTATAGTGATTCTAGTCGCGCTCCCTTTCTCACTGAAACCCGCACGAAGTGGAAGCATGGCTAGCAGTTTCATAGTAGGTATGGCTTTAGGCTTCACCTATTATGCCGTACATTCATTTAGTATCGCACTTGGACGAGCTGAACTTTACCCTCCTATCTTGGCAGCTTGGATGGCTAATATACTGCTTGGGGTGATGGGGACAATATTGAATATTGGAGCCGAATCACCTAATTAGTTTTTTGAGCAATCCGAAGGACAAGAGTTTGCATTTTCAGCACAAGGGCAACCTTGCCCCATACAAACAATTTCTTCACATTGCCCATTTCCACATAAATCTTCACACAAGCGCCCCTTCGAAGACTCTTCTGAATGTTTAACAAAGACTTGGCCCTCCGAATTGACACACTTAGAAGGTATTGTTTTCAGCATTTGCCCATTTTCTGCGACACATTCTTCATATGAATTTGATGCCAACACTGGATGAGTACATGCTGATAAATATAAGAACTCTAACAATAAGAACAACCCAAAAATAATAACTCTCATTTGTTACCCCTCCCCCTTTTTTGTTAAAAAGCCCTCTTAACAGTTATGCCTCACAAAGGCACATTGTTAATCCTTCTTTGAACAATATTAGCGTAATATCCATGGGTGTACAGAGTCGAAGAAGCCTCCCTTACACAAGGTGCGCGAAACGCGTGTGGAACGCAAACAGTTGTTTTTGCAATCTCAACATAGTAAAGGATTATTTAATTCTTTGGGAGACTTTATGAGTGAAATAGGAGCAATTCTCAATTCGTTTTTGTCATACACGAATTTTTTAAAACTCGTTGATAGTGCTGGCCTAGCTGCGGCAAATGCTGGTAACAAAAATGTCAGGCCAACTCTTGCTTGCGATCCAAGCTTCATCCCTGTCACATCAAAGCCAGACCAAGAAAACACTATTATTCTTGGTGTTGACGTTGGTGGAACCCATGTTAAGTGCGGTCTGCGCAGCATAAACAATTCTAAAATCTTGTGGTCAGAATTGGCAGATATAAGCAATGACTCGCTTAAGGACAACTCATTTCAAGGAACCTTGATGCAGCGAATGACAAAAGAGCTTGCTCGTCGCCTGGTGCTAAAGCTTGAAGAAAGAAACATCCCAAAGGTGAACGTAGCTGGGATTGGGGTAGTATGGTCTAATCAGCTTGTAAGTTCCATTATCGATCCTTTGTCCTCAGAGGGAACAAGAGGAGTCACAGGTGTTGTCTCAGGAAAAGGTGAGGGTACTGCTTACCGAAAATGTGAGTGGTGGAATGAAGATCTGGAAGATGGCCATGATATTGGTACAATGTTCCTAGAAGCTTTTCGTGAAGCTGGTCTTAAGCCAAAAAGTTTTGTAATCGGAAATGATACTATTTTTACCTGCAAGGCTATAAATGGTGCCGACGCTGGGATGGTAGCATCCACCGGGGCAAATTGCACAATTATTCCCTCAGGAAAGCAAATTTTATGTAATTCTGAGTCGGGTGGTTTCTTCGAAATCCCAAGTGAGTATCTCGCGAATCTCTGCTCCCCAGGGCATAACATTGTGAAGCTAGAAGATGCCATGGCAGGCGTGGGTCTTCCTGGTCTCTTCTTAGAGTATATAAGAATCGTGGCATCAAAGAATATTTCCTCACTTAAACCTATTGGGGCCTTTCTGGAGGAACTCCCTGCTTCCAAACGTTGGAATTACTTTGTTGGACAAGATATGTCTGCCCTGCTTGATGGCAATATTGGTTTATTCTTAAGAGGGAAAGATAAGTCTTTCGACTCCATTGAAGCCCAAAATGAGCTAACCCTAATTGCTTCTGAATTTGCCAGGGTAGGTGGCGCCTTTGCTGCCCTTATGGCATATATTTCAATTTTCAACCAGTTAACAGAAAAAGATGAATTCTTAATTGCACTCGATAGTAGTCAGTCTCGCTTTGTCAGAGGATACTTCGAATCAATGCAGCGAACCCTTACACACATCCTTGCTGCAAAAGGAAAGAAAGCGCGAATTGAACTGCTGAAACCCCAGGGCGAAATTGCAGTCCCAATGGTGGGAGTTGTTAGGGCAGTAAACGATTTCCTTCTCTAACGTTTTGAGAACTGTGGCCGCTTTCTTGCCTTGTGGCGACCAAACTTCTTGCGTTCCACTTCGCGAGCATCACGAGTAACCAACCCTTCAGCACGAAGGGTTTTTCTGTTGGCTTCATCCATCTTAATAAGAGCCCTCGCAATACCATGGCGAATTGCCCCTGCCTGACCAGAAAGACCTCCACCATTAGCTATGACGTTCACATCCAGCTTATCCAGCTGGTTTGTAGCTTCTAAAGATTGCTTGGCAATTTGCTGGAGTACTGCTCGACCGAAATATTCTTGGAAAGGTTTGCCATTCACTACAATCTTGCCCTCGCCTGGTTTTAGGAACACACGCGCGATAGCTCTCTTTCTTTTCCCAACACAGTGGATAACACCACCTTTGGACGAACCTTTTTCAACTTCTTTTCTCATAAATCACTCACTAAGCCGAACGTCGAGCATATTTTAATTCATAAGGCTGGGGCATTTGTGCAGCATGTGGATGCTCTGTCCCAACGTAAACTTTTAATTTATTTATTGTTTGATGACCCAGGGCTCCTTTCGGTATCATTCCCTTAACCGCAGCTTTTAATACTCTATCAGGATGTTTTTTGAAGAGAGTCTCAGCAACAATTCCCTTGATGCCCCCCGGAAAGCCAGTGTGATGATAATAAATCTTTTGTGAGGTTTTCTTTCCTGTAAAGACAGCCTTTTCAGCATTCACCACAACAACAAAGTCGCCACCATCAACATGTTTTGTAAATTCAGGGCGATTTTTACCCCGAATAATAGCTGCAACTTCAGACGCCAATCTTCCCACTGGAACTCCCGTCGCATCAATTAATAGCCACCGGGAGGCAGACTTAGCTTCTTCTTTCGATTGAAAGTAAGTTCCCATAAACAACTCATTTTACAAAGTTTCAAGACCGGAAAGATTAGCATAAGCCTCTGAAAAAGCAAACAAATGGGCAGCGATCTAGCTTGAAAAATCCCTCTTAAGTCCTGTCTTTAGAACTAATCAGTTGAAATTATTAGAAGTATATTGGACTATATGCCTTCAAGTTATGCATAATTAATAGGTTCTCTGTAAGAACTATTTCCACTATTGGCCTTATGGATCCAAGTAAACTTTTAAAGCTTCCCCAGTATTTTAGAAATTTGCAAAGGGTCAGTGAAATTGCTGCTGTCCTCATTAAGCACGGTTTTGGAGATATCGTTCGTCGAATCAGACTTTTTGATTACATAAAAGGGAAATTTATCCCGTCTTCGAGATATCAAGGGAACAATATTGACTTCAATGTTCGCCTCCGAATGGTCTTCGAGGAACTTGGCCCAACTTTCATTAAACTTGGCCAAATCATTTCATCACGTCCCGATATCTTTCCTGAATCGATAACAAGAGAATTTCAGAATTTATTAGATCGTGTGCAGCCCTTTGATTTTGAAACGGTACGAGAAATAATTTTAAGAGAAACCGGCAAAGAACTTGAAGAGACTTTCTCTTCTTTCGATCGTACACCATTAGCTGCCGCAAGTCTTG
>JAAZON010000655.1 GCA_012797725.1 SAR324 cluster bacterium
CGGGTTCTGCTCGTTCTCCATTCTCAGAAGCTGGCTTTTGCTGTCCTTCTTTTTTTTCAAAATCCACAAGTATTACAAGTGACCCATCATACTTTCTTAAATCTATTAACATATACTTAGAGCCTCTCATCTAAACCTATACATCCCAATCGGCAGATCAAGGCTTATTGCTTCAGAAGAACTTCTATTTAGATTAAGTCCTCTGGGCTAAAAAGTGCGAATCGCTATCAAATTCCAGGTAGATATGCAGTTCGCCAACAATCCCGATCCCGCTGCTGAATAAGCCCTTTCTCTTGTGCAATCAAATATGCTTCAAGGCTCCCAATGGCATGGTCGGCAAGTCCGCCACCCTGTATGAGCTTCATTATTGCATCTCTGGAATCATCAACAAGAATAAGTTCCTGATGCTCATTGTTTCCAAGCGTGATTGAGCTAGAGTGAACCCTAAGGGGTAAATATACCGTGATGGTAGTATCATGATTGGAACCGTTTATGACCGCTATTGCCACGGCATCTCTTATGTCAAATGGATATTCACTTCCATGGTTTGTTTCACTCACAACTTCATTATTAACAACATCTATAATTGAATTAGGAAGGCATGGGTGCGCCTTGCCATCTAGATCCTTTCGTTTTCTCCCGACAAAACCCGCACCGAGTAGACCTATATCACATTGATCGGAGATCGTACTGTTCTTGGCCCCGAGTAGAATCTTTCCATCAGTGGTGACTTGAACAGTATTAATGGTAAGAGGATTCGGATAATCCATTCGATTCCCGGGAATTGAAAGCCCGCGCGAAGTGTAAAAATCATCATTTCTCAAGACATTATGGAGGCGATAGCTTGTTGGGCTCACGAGAACCACAATGCCGCTTCCATCTCTGGCTTCTCTCACTCCTTGGAAGCGAAGTTGCGCCCCATCATGACGCGACCCCCGAGTTTCGTCGTTCCACACATCATCTGCTGCCGCAAGAACATCAGGTGATATAAATAAAGTTGATGGAACAGCAGCAATATTCAGACGATCCAAGGGAACTGCTCCAAGCCATTCATAGGTTATGGCACGACCCAACGATGATTTTTGCGCCAATGGCTCTGTTGTATCTGCGAGTTGAACTCTGACACCTTCGTTCCTATCTGTGCTTTTCACTTCTGTCATGATTAAAGTCCCATATTTTATTCATAGGTCTAAATTAGTTATGACCTTAAAGCAGTTCTTGTTGCATCCCATTTGTAACATACTGAGAAAGCTGAGTTTTATACTCAATGAGCGGTTTTAAAAAAATTTGCATAAAATTCGAAAACGGCACATACTAGTTTGTAGGACAAACTAGTATGTGGAGGTATTATGGAAATGGATCAAGCACTACAAGATATTCAGTACGTACGTAGCATCATAGAGCGGTTCGAACATACAAAGGAACGTCCCTCATCAACTCTCAATGCACGAATCCAACTCATCTTGCAGAGTGGGGCTTTCGCTGGATCTCTCACGGTAGTAATTTCCGAGATTTTTGATAATCATCTTCCAACCCGCCTTCTACTAGAAGCTGGCTCGGATCGCTTATTTCAACTAGTCTCTCTTTTCTGCATGGCGATAGTCATTGCTCTTTTGATTGGTGGTCTATACACGGTGCTTTGGTACGGTGCACGCCAAGAGAAGGAGTCGTTAGCAGAGTATATCGCTAGAAATTTCAGAAGATTTGCGCGTCTTAGTTTTGCTTCGGATCTCCTCGTCAAATACATAACTATTGCAATACTCGTTATAGCCCCTGCCCCTCAATGGATTGCTGCTCTTCTTCTGGTATTTATCGCAGACTATCTGTTTCAGGGCCGCTTCTTTCTCTATTCAGTGCGAATGTCTCTTGTCTTTGGAATTGTTTGTGTCTTTGCAGCAGCTGCCCATGTTGCTCTGAGTATTCATTCCATTCTCCCAGCGACTATATTGTTTTCCATACTATCCCTTGGATCCATCATCATTGCAGCTCTGCAACTTCGTGCTTTGTTGCGAAGCAATGAACGTGAGGGTGCGTGATGAAACAACTGCCGCTCATCAATCTACACCCACTGCTTTCAGATAGGGTACGCCTTTCAATTATGGCAATGCTTGCTGGAGCAAAGAAAGATGTGGACTTTACAAGCTTATTGACGACTCTCCAGCTTAGCAGAGGAAATCTTTCGACTCACCTGCGTCGTCTTGAAGAGGCTGGTTTTATAAAGGGGAAGAAGGAATTTATTGATCGAAAGCCACGTTCAAGTTACCGCTGCACTGAAAGAGGACATAAAGAGATAAAATTATACTTGGAAAGTGTAAGCGCAGCCTTGAAAATGCTGGACGGGTAGGACACTGAACATGAAATCGCGGAACAACTTATTCATTTTCATTTCATTAATTGCACTTTTATTACTGTGTCCGGACGATGTCTGGGCAATAGGAGAAGTCTTGGGAGGAGCAATGAGTGAGTTATTTACGACATTTCTTGTTTCCTGGATCTTACTCCTTATTCCAACTATTGCTATTTTGTCCCTGGTAATGTTTAGAAGCTTTAGAAAAAGTCTGATCTTTATACCTCTTCTCTTTTTTCTTCCAGCAACATGCGCCTTGACTCATGTTTTGGGTATTTGTCATCCATATGCTCTTTTTGGCGGTTTTGGATTGAGCCTGTTGTGGTTCATAAGCTCCGTCTTTGTTTATTTTTGCATTCAAAAAGGATTGACTTCCCCCACTCAGAGCCGTTGGCTTGATCTGGTACTTTTTATCGTTGCATCCATTTATCCTCTCAGTAGCCTGATGTTGATTACTTACTATGCACTTGAGCCCTAGATGTGACTTCGAAGAAAAGTGCTATTGCACTCTTGAAGACGGTGATCGCATTTATACCCCTGATGGGAATTTTGCACGCTGTTGCTTTCTGGTAAATAATCCAATAATAAGAAAAGTTTCGGATAATTTATGCAAGTTCGTAGTAGTCGGTGATGATTGATGAGGAGTTAAAACGGTCACATCCACCAAGATCTTAGACAAATGGCCAAAAAAATCAGCGTCAAAAGATAGGGCTTAGTGTAAGGTCTTTTCGCTCTGTAATTATTACCACACACTCAAATCAAACTAAAATGCTCCACAAGCTCATAAACGCTGCCTGAGCTATGTAACGTAGAGGTAAAGAGGCTTATCCTCTTTACCTCTTGCGAGAGAGGCTTCACTTTTAAAGACGCAAGAATTTTGCGGATTTTTTCACTTGCATCACTACCCTTCGAAAAACGAGCAATGCTGATGTGAGCCTGGAAATCTCGCTTCTCTGCCTCAATATCCAAGACTTCAAAAGCACCGTTAAGCGACCTGGCAAGATCTAGTAGTGTTGAGTCGTTGGCTTTCAGCCCAACCCAACAAACTCTTAAAGGGCCTCGCGGAGGAAAGGCGCCAACTTGATCCAAGCAAACACTAAATAACTGAAAGCCTTTTACAGTATGAGAAATGAGCTCTTTGGCTTCGCCCAGGAATGCCTCATCAAGTTCTCCGATAAACTTCAAAGTCAGATGAAGGTTATCAGCAGGCAGCAAGCGGAGCCCATCACCTACCGATTTTGCTAATATTTTTTGAACTTGGATCAGCTCTTCTTTAAGCTCATTCTCAAGCTCGATCGCCACAAACAATCTCATGAAGAAACATCGTCTTTTTTAATGGATCACTTCTAATAAATTAGCTCTTAGGCTAAGAATCTGAATCTACTAATATATTTGTGCAATCATAGCAGCTCATCAGGCTTTCAACCATTTCACAAATAATTGATTTCGACATATTTAATACGTTTACACCAAAATTCTCATCCAATTTTATGAACTTAGTCTAAATCTCAGCTCATATGGACAATTCCGACTTCGAATCAAAGATTAGCGAGCTTCTAAGGCAGATTAGTGCCTTATCCCGCAAGGGACAATTCGAAGAAGCTCTTAAATACGCGAGGGAATATGCAGACCTTTGCGAGAAAACTCACGGCCTGGAGGCAAACGAGACTCTTGGAAGTCTCCTCTCGGTAGCGAAACTTCTCATGAAGAACTCACAACATGAGCAGGCAATAGAAATTTTCAAAAAGGCTCGAGACGCGGCAAGTAGTCTTTCTACACCGAATCCATCCATCGTTGCTTATGCCCTTTCCGGCATTGCCGCATGTGAGTTAGCCCAAGGTAACTTAGAGTCTGCAAAGGTATCCGTCTTGGCTGCATTGAATGTGATAGAACACTCCTCTTCTTTGATCGAGATCCAAGCCACCTCGGAAATATTGCAGGATTTAACTGAGATCTTATACAGTCTTAAAGGCCTCGCTCAGTTAAGAAATATTTACTCAACAATTCTAAAAATTACAAGCGAAATTGATGATGAGAATCTATCAAGTATCATAAGCAAAGTCATAACGGCAGCAAAATGGTTCTACCAAAATGACGACTTGGAAAGCGCGAACATTCTTGCAGAAAAGGCACTGCAA
>JAAZON010000656.1 GCA_012797725.1 SAR324 cluster bacterium
CACCCTTGAATGACTTCCAGATTGAACGCCCGATTCCGGCTATCCCACCGATCACGCCCCCACCTATGGCGCCTGCTGTGCTTGTAAGTGGTGCGAGCGGACCTCCGAATAATCCAAGGCCAGCACCTATGGCGGCTCCGCCAGCTGCGTAGCCGCCTGTATCGGCAATTGCATTGCCAAATTTTGCCAGCCTACCCCTTGCAGTGCAGAAACTGATCCGTTGACCCTGTAATTCCTGCAACATCGCTAAGAGTGCTTGTGGAGAATCTATCGGTCGCCTCTGGCCATCTTGAGTTTCTATCCATTGAATCTTTTGGCCTTTACTGAGTTTCAAGGAGCCCGGTTCCACGATTTCAAGACCTCCCTTTGCCGAGTCACCGGGGTTTGTGGTTGGTTTAACCTTCGTTCCCCAATCAATAAGGGTATATTCTCCCGTCTTGCTACTGTAAGAGATGCCATCCTTGATAACCGTAGCATCACCATCTTCATCATCTTTCAGCTCCTTAAGCCCAATCTCCTCAGATGTGGGGTCAGAAAGCTTCTCTTTTCCCTCAGCGCCACTGTCGACTTTATTTTTCTCTTGAATAAAAATGGCAACTTCTTTCTTTCCTATGCTGTTAAGACTAAGAATGTATTCTAGGTGTTGTGTGCTTTTATCTTTGGTGGCAAGCTCTGGATGCGCCTTGACAAAGTCGGCCTCCGAAAGAAGAAATTTCTCTGGATCCTTCTCCAGTTCTGCTAATTTGTTATCGCATTCACTTGACAACGCTATCAGCTTTTCCATTTTTGTATTCAAATCTGCAATTTTCTCTTCTGAGAAATTCTTTGTTGAACTTGCAGCCGCACAAAGTTCATTGATGATTTTATTACGATCATCATCGGCACGAAGACCTTTGACAAACATATTTCCCCATATACCGCCACTATACAGTCCAGTCTTCTCATCCTTAGTTCCATAGAATTTCTGACGAAATTCCTGATTCACCGAATCTAGCTTGACCTCCTTTCGTGCATCATCCACGTTCGGAGGTGTAGATGGCCCTGTAGCAGGAAGCGGACTTTCCGCAGTGGGGTCTAGGGCCGGGGTCGGGGCTTGATTGCTGGGGTCTTTAACTTCGACTGTCATAAGAATCTCCTGTTGTAATACCTATTCTAGATACAACCACAGACTTTTAGCGTCTTCTATAATCGTTATGCTAAGACTTTCACGTATGTTGCATATCTTGATACACGCCAAGACCCGATTTCCCCTATTTAATTCAACTACTTATCAGTGGGTGACTTAATCCCCTAGAAATTTCGAAATAGTATATCTATCCAACCTGGACACTGGATGAAAGCGTAGGGAATCAAGAGTCCCCCGTAACCGGACGGCTTCTAAGTGGACCGATCTCCAGCTCTCAAACTAACACAAACTAATATTGGGCCCGATAGATTCTAGCAATCGAAGAATGCCAGACTCCCCAAATGACTCTATGCCATGCTCTTCATAATTACGGATATTCTGTTTCAAGAAGATCTGGTCTTGGATGCGAATTAAACGACCTTTCATCAACTATGCAACAAACAACTGAAATTTTCCATAACGAAAGATGGAAGTTGAGAAATAGCTCCAAATAGAACTTGAGCTTTTTTGATTATGCTTGAACAATTAGAAACTACTAGATAAATTATTTCTGAGAATAAGATATGAAAGTAAAAACGGCACTTGCTGCAACTGGAGCTACATTGACAGCCCTATCATTGGCTACGTTCGGCTGGCAGTGCAGCCGTCCCACTCCAGACTCTCCTAACTCAAACCAGAGCAGTACCAGTCCACCGACCCAACCAGGGCCGGGCCCAAGCGGGGCTCAGCTTCCGACTGACCCATCTAGTCAACCTACAATCCCGCAAACAGCAGAGGATCCCACTGATCCCCAAACACAAGTCCCGACACCGAATCAGTCCCAGGCAGATGCACAAGATCCAGAAGAAATAGCGCACGAAGACTTTGTCGAGAATGTTCATTGCATTTGGAGTGCCATACAAACAGGATTAACTCACGAGGACTCTCGGATACAGCAAATTGTCACTGAAATGCGGGATCGTACGAGAAACACTTTAATACTTGCAAAGGAATATGAATCGTCCGTCGATGGGCTTCGTGACATTATTGCTGATTTCAGCAGTACAGTTAGAGAGTCGTCAGATAATGGAGGCATTACTTCTTACACGTCTTCGCCACTGAATGTGCTCATTCCACTTAATGAGCGAGTTCGACATCTAATAGAGGAGGTGGATAAGCAAGAAAAATCTGATCTCGCTGGTGCCAACATTGACATATGCCCTACCACATTTCTATGTTACCTAAAAGATTTCGATAGTTGGAATACGTTCTATATGCGTAACCATTGGTTTTTGGATAAACATTTAATTCCTTGCATGAGCAAAGATGATCTCAAGACATTTAAGGCGGCAGTAACCAAACTTAGCGAAATGGGGCCGGAGGAAGAACTAAGTAATAAAATTGTTGACGATTTCATTAATAAGCTCAATAAGCGAATCATGAAAGAGATTGCCGGTATGGCTATGAACAGCAACTATGAAGTGTCGTATGAGCCTCCTACTTTTGATGGCGATTCTAATCTCTATCGTAATATGGGGCTTGGACCATTCTCACTTAAGGAATGCATCGACGAATTCTGTACTCTGGTCGATCGAGCTTCAGATCCTAAATCTGGGCTTATATCTTGAAACTGATCTTGGACAAGTAGCAGTTGAAACCCTTGATGGAGCTGGCTTCTAGCTCACTGCCGAACTTAATTTGCGAACTCAAAAGCAAAACTTTGAATAGCTCAGTAGTTGCGATGGCTATTGTAGTGGGATTTCAGCAATGCCATTTCAATAATCGGTGGCAATTCTCTGTGACAAGGGGAGAACGGCCGTCCGCGACTCGATAAATTATGCAATAGGTAGTCAGCCGAACAATGCGTTTAACCGCTTTAGTTATTTGATGTTCCAGTTGGCTGTACTGGCTTTATTTCAACCGTAGTACTGTTGTTGCTGGCACCCGAAGCATCTGTGCTGTTGCGAGCCTTTGTCGCAACCGACAGCTCACTAACAATTTCAGAGCGTGTTGCACTCCCAACTTTTGCTGGCGGAGTTAGGCCATCTCCCACGGCGTTCATTCGAGCTTGACTAGCCGCGTTGGACGCCGCCAATCCACCCGTATAATCGTTCTTATCCTTGATTCCCAAGATCGAAGTCTTAGAAACCAGAAATGACTTTTGACCAGATTCGTCAGCTGCCATCGTCCGAACTCGTTGGGGCGCATCCGGATCAGCTATCGAGCGTTCAATCATTCTCTTTGCACTTTCCATGCTAGGCTTCTCAGCCTCCGGCCGGATATTATTAATTTGCGCAATAATTTTAGGATCGACTCCTCGTCTGCCCTGGGCTGTCTTTTTCTCTTCTTTGCGCCTTTGAGAATAAGACTGTCTATTGTCTCGATCCCGCCTATCTCTGAACTTTTTGAAACCCTCTTCCACGCCTTTTCTAACGCAACTCCTTACAGCAGCTTCCAGCCCTTCATCAAAGCCTTTTGAACCGCTTTTAAGCATCATTGAAACGGTCTCATCACCAAGACCATGCTTTGTTGCAAGTTCAGCTACACCCTTCTTCCAAGCACTTTGAAAAGCGGCTTCACCCCCCTCTTCCTTAATTCGCTTGGTAATTGCTGCGGTAAAGGTGTCTTCAAAAGTCTTCTTTAGAAGCTTATCCCGTGATCCATTAAGAAGCGCCTTCTTGAATAAAGCTGCTTTCGCTTGTGGATTCTCAACACCGGCAGCGGCAAGACGCTGAGCTATGCTTTTCACACTTTCTTTTTCAAGGCTTTGAAGTAATGTGAAGGTCTGCTTTTCAATTAGCTCTTGAATGCCATATTTTTTGAGCATTGCTCCTGCAGCCTTTTCGGTAGTTGCCCTTACAACACCTTCAACTGCTTCTCCAGTCAATGACCGCACCCCCTTTTCAATAATTTGCTTTCCCAGCTCATTACAGGCGACTTCGGCACTTTCCCGGCCCATTGCTTGAATAGCTTCTTTCCCGATCACCTTTACTGTTTGTTCGGCTAGTTCTTCAGCTCCTTCACGAAGCAAAACCCCCCTGCATTCCTTCACAGCAGCTGTCATCGCAGCAGATGTCCCAAAGGACATTACCGTTGTTACAACCCCCGCAATACAAATCGCTGCATTAAGGCCGTGCAAAACCGCCCCTTTCCAATCCCCCTTCTGAATGCATTTTACGCACTCGATTAAACTCGGAATGCCCGTCATTCCCCAAAGCATAGCCCCAATGGCCTTCCAAGTTTCTGGGTTAGCGAGATCCTTAATCCACTGGCCACTTTTGATATATTCTCCCATCGCACCCAGAGCTTTCTGAAAACCTCCGTTTGCAATCCATTCAATGCCATTTTTGAAGGCGCCATCCAGGGCCTTTCCCATTTCCTTGGCTGCGGTTATTAAGCCTTTAGCTGTCTCAACCAGACCGCCCCCAACTACCCATTTCCACGCACTTGAAAGTGCGTTCAAAGTAACTTCAGGCAGAGCTGCAGTGCACTTAACAGCATCTTCAGCAAGACTTGATGCTCCATCAAAGAATTGACCCACATTATGCTGGAACTTGCTGCCAAAATTCTGAGGATCCATGGCAGCCACCCCGATATCTCCAATTCCAGCCGCAAAGGGTATACCTGTGATTAGTTGATTACGGTACACCTCGTAGCGTTCATCTGAACTTATTCGCGGAACTGCGCCCTGCGCTGAAGATACGCCTTCCTGCAGCTGATTGCTTCTTGCTTTCTCAGTATCTACATTCGAGTCAGACATTATTCCGATTCCTGTCGCAGTCGAATTAACCATCACAAACCTCTTCAGTATAACTTTACCCTTCCAATGGGAAACGTAGTGCAGAAATGCCCACTACTAGTGGTCTTTCTAATAAATGTTATGGAGGAGAATCAAAAGGTGTGACACAATTCGAGGTCAAAAACACTAATTGTGCAGAACCTTGTACTTAAGAGCCAAATCCATTATCTAATTATCTGAAATATCATCGTTTTTTTAGTATGGGCAGAAGACTTTTTATGCAACACTCCCGTTTCTTTAGGGCATATCAACATTAGAGGCTCAGTACTTGAGCATGCTTTTGGAGTAACTGTCTATAATAGGCACAAGTTCGGGAATATCATTCAAAATGGGACTA
>JAAZON010000056.1 GCA_012797725.1 SAR324 cluster bacterium
ATTCCAAAACTCAGGAGCTTATTTCTAAGCTCCGAACTTGGCGCATGCACCCCTCGAACGGTCGCTCGCTCTCCAATATTAAGCTGATCCAAGGTCATTGGCGTACCGTTTGAGAACTTATCTATTGATTTGATTGAATAAAAATGCACCACATGCCAAACATAACAATGATTATTCTTTAGCTTACATCAGGTGTCAAGTGCCTAAGCTTCAAGCTTAAGATTCGCCCAACAGGTACTCTCATCGCTTAGGGCGTATAATCCAAAGCCCTAACAAATCACCTATTTTTCGTCCGTTAAGTGAAAAGTGATCAAATTTATCCGAAAGTGTTGCGGAAGTTGCTGCATTAACATCTTTCCCTAATGCTCCATGGCAACTCAAGCACAAAGCATCATCAAGGTAGATGGGTGCATAGTGAACGAAATCTTCCTTTCCAATTTGATAAGTCTCTAGCTTTACGCCCTTCGAAGATTGAAGTGTCTTCAGGAAAGATTCCACAAAAGCTCTTTCTTTTGTATTCTTTAACTCTTTAAAATCTCCAGTAATGCTTGCTCTTGATATCGTAAGACCCCTCTTCTCTGCCACATGTTTCATTGTCTTTTGAGCAATCTGTGGACAAGATAAGATTTCTCTCTCAAGCCTTTTTCCATCCAGATACTTTTTCAATTCTGTCTTAAATTCAGAAGACAACTCGGCAGGCACTGAGGCCATATTCGACGGTATGCCAATCTGTGCAAAGCAGGGATTGTTGCAAGAAAGCGCAAGCAAATTGACCACGCTTAAAAGAATTGAAAATCTGACAGAAAAAAATCCTTGAAAAAGCCATTTAATCATAGTTTGGGCATTTTGCATGTTCTTGATTTCTGCGATAACTTCTCTTTGCCACTTGGCAATAAATGAAAAAGCGAGATAATCAATGAATTACTCCTGTTCTTGTATATAAACAAGTAGCCTTTGGTAAAGATGTTGCGACGTAGAAAGGTCATACTCTATTACAGACGATTCATTCGTAAGAGCTTTGAGGTACTCAAGATACTGGTCGTTCCAGTTATTCTTCTAGCTGCCTTTTTTGCACTATATAAGACAGCAAAAAATGTTAGTTACAAGGAGCTTGAGTCAGCCGTATATGCGATACCACGCTCCCATCTAATTGAAGCTTTTATTTATTGTTTAATTAATTATTTTGTTTTGACACTCTATGATGCCGTTGCTTTTCGGTATATCCATCACTCACTACGCTATCCTAAAATTGCCTTTACGGCGGTAATAAGCTTTGCATTTAGCCAGACAGTTGGCTTCGCCATATTGAGCGGAGGTGCAATTCGATACCGGCTATATTCTTCATGGGGCTGTTCAGCCCAGCAGATAACAAAGTTAATTGCCTTTAGTGGGCTCCATTTTTGGATGGGATTATTTTTGCTTTCTGGCTTAGCATGTTTAGTCGTTCCTGGAGATCTTTTAAAGACAGTTGGAATCTCAGAGACTGGCTCCTCCTATATAGGAATAATATTTCTTCTACCCATTGCTATTTATCTTATTCTCACCACTGTACGTAAGACTCCCATTATGCTGGGGCAATGGGAGATCCCAATGCCCTCCTTCCCGCTAGCAGCCCTGGCTCTGGCCGTGGCATGTCTTGATTGGATTGTAGTAGCCAAGGTTCTTCACGCTCTGCTTCCAGCAAGTCCCTCCATTCCTTTTCATCGCCTTCTTGTTGCTTTCTTTCTGTCACAAGCAAGTGGCGTCTTAAGTCATGTCCCAGGCGGGCTCGGAGTATTCGAGACAGTGATGCTCATCACCATGAGTAATATTTCACAGACCTCTTTGTTAGCATCACTCCTTCTTTTCCGTGTTGTCTACTACTTGCTTCCCTTCATTGCCGCGATCTTGCTTTTGCTACTCTGGGAATTCTTGCGGGGATCTTTATCTGCCCGGGTGAGAAAGACCATAGAACCGGTTGATTCTGCGCTTTCTGGAATTGTTCCACCCTTACTTGCTTTAAATGCCTTTCTAGCTGGAACTGTTCTTATGTTTTCGGGAGTGACACCGCCTGCTCGAGGCCGTTTGTGGTGGATCCGAGACGTATTACCCTTACCTCTTCTTGAGGTTTCACATTTTCTAAACTCCGTTATTGCAACTCTTCTTGTGATTCTAGCGTGGAGCATTTGGAAGCGAGTTGATGCAGCCTATGTTATGACGTTAATCTTATTCCTCATGGGAGCTGCGGTATCGCTTCTGAAGGGACTTGACTATGAAGAGGCTATACTCCTTCTGATAATGGCAGCTGTTCTTTCTCATTGTCGACGCTATTTTTACCGCAAAGCAGCGATATTCTCTGGATTTCGGTTGCAGACTTTAGTGGCTTTTTTGGTTATTGCGGCATTATCGGCTTGGCTGGGAATATTTGTTTATAGCCATATATCATACAGTCATTCGCTATGGTTTAGTTTCTCTACACATGGTGATGCATCAAGATTCATGCGAGCAGGCTTAGGAAGTTTCCTAATCATTCTATTCATTGCTCTTCAACAAGCCCTCAAACCCGCACCACCCCCAACCCCTTATCCAACAGAAGTTGAATTTGAAAAAGTTCACAGAATTCTTTCCCGATCTTCCACAAGTCTGGGCAATCTTGCATTATTGGGGGATAAGTTTCTTCTCTTTAGCGAACGAAACGATGCCTTTCTGATGTACAGAAATAGTTCAAATAGCTGGATCGCACTCGGAGATCCCGTAGGAGAAGAAGACTCTCATGAAGAACTAATTTGGAGGCTTAGAGATCTAGCCGATCAACATGATGGCCATTGCGCTTTTTATCAGATACCCGCGGAAAGTCTCTTTAAATACGTGGACATTGGTCTGAACTTCATTAAACTTGGCGAAGAAGCCTTGGTGGATCTTTCGAAGTTTTCCTTGGAAGCACCGCCGATGAAAACATTTCGGAATACTCTTCGAAAACTTGAAAATAAGGGCTACCAATTCTCAATCGCACCATCTGAAGAAACTTCACAATGGCTCCCTCAACTTAAAAGAATATCAGATGCATGGCTCGCAGAGAAAAACACAAGCGAAAAGGGATTTTCGATGGGCTTCTTTTATGAGCCCTATTTGCGGAATTTCCCGTTGGCACTTATCAAAAAAGATGAGGACCTTGTTGCCTTCGCAAATATTTGGAGTTCTGGAAACAAGCAGGAACTATCGATCGATTTGATGCGCCAAGCAAGCGATGCCCCTAACGGCATTATGGATTTCCTCTTCCTAAACATGATGAAATTTGGCCAAGAGAATGGATACAAAGATTTCAATTTAGGAATGGCACCCCTTTCAGGACTTGAATTTCAAAGGTTAAGCCCCCTTTGGAACAAAGTTGGTGCTTTTATTTATACCCATGGCGAACATTTTTACAATTTTGAAGGCTTGAGGCATTATAAGGAGAAATTCAATCCGAGATGGGAAGCCCGATACTTGGCGTATCAAGGGAAATTGACCCTTCCTATAATCCTAAGCAATATAGCAATATTAATCTCTGGAGGTCTAAAGAATCTATTTACGAAGTCTTCCCCTTAGTGCATTACCGGATCTCCGCAAACTAATTGAGCATTTTTCAATAATAGTGTATGTTTTAACCTGAATGAGTAATTGTTAGATTAAATGCGATGCCACTTTATGACTTTACATGCCTAAATTGTGGAAAAGTTTTTGAGTTATCACTTAGTCTTGAAGAACGGGAACAACAATCCAGTAAAAAGCTTTGCCCATCCTGCTCATCTAAGAATGTCGAACAAAAGCTAAGTTTTTCAGGTGGTATTATTGCAGGTGGCACAACATCCATTCCAAACGAACCCCCATGTATGTCTGGCGCTTGTTGCCCAAATGGCTCCTGCCCTTGGGAAAAAGATTGACTGGTACCAGATTGACAGCTCAAAGGACTTCGACCGAACACTCTTCTCTTATTCTTTGATCACTAGTAACAAGTGTTAGCCCTTGCACCTCGACTGTAGCTATAAGAAAACGATTGGCGGGATCATTGTGAGAAAGGTTCACTTTCCTGCTTCTCACTGCTATCTCGGAACTAATAGCAGCCTCACGCATTGGTATCTTACGAAGAACAGCCTTTATCCACTCTTCGGGATCATCTCCCAGTTGAACTTGTCTATGTTCATGCAAGAGCATTGCTTCCCAGACTGAAATTGGCCTCAACCACAACTCATTCCTTTCATCTTCAACTGCTTTTTTTGAACGGCGCTCAGTTTGCTTTCATCCAGCAAGCACCAAAGCCAAATGTGGATGTCCAGAAGAAGCTGCTTCACTTATTTGAGCGCCTTCCAGTCCGCCGATTTATCGTGATTAATAAGGTCTCCAAGTATCTGAGCAGTATTTTTTAGCGAACCAGCTGCGGGCCTCCGTTTCTGTTTAGAGACAGGGTAAATCACCACCAAGGGATCGCCATTTTTGGTAACCAGAAGTGGATCTTTGGAACTATGTACTTTCGCAAGTAGCTTAAGACACTCAGCTTTCAGCCTACTGATCGATATTTCATCCATACCTTTATTATAGAACCAGTCACTGTCTATAGTCGATGTCTAGTTTTTTATTTCAGTTATTCCTGGGGCTCGCTACAGCTTCATTGCTTTTCATAACTCAAGCATCATGGCAATCTCATCACAGCAATTAAACTTTACACAATTTACACAATCAACCCAAACTTTACGCGGTAGAGATTCATGAGGGACTGTTTTAAATCCAAGTTTTGCAAAAAACTTATCCACGTACGTGAAAGCATAGACTTGACTAAGACCAAGCTCTCTTGCTTCATCGATATTGGATTGCACCAATGCTCGTCCAATTCCCTGCCCTGATGCAGATTCATCAACTGCTAGAGATCTTATTTCTCCCATGTCTAACCAGGTAAGGTGCAAGGCAGAACAGCCCACAATTTGCCCGTCAGTTTCACTCACATGAAAATCTCGAATATGCTCATAAATACTTAATGGGGCTCTTGGAAGCATCAAATTTTTCTTAGCATAGTCATTTACCAGCTCATATATTCTTTGACCATCTGAAGCCTTTGCTTTTCTAATCTGCATTTTGTGATTACCCTTCCAGTTCAATCAACCTTCCATGTATGACCTTGCGCAAATAATTTTCTAAGCCTCTCATCTGCGCCGTCAGTACAGGGCAGTTTGTGGACTAGCTTTCTATCGTTTGGAAAAAAGAATTCCTCGAAACATTTTCGTTCCTGCTTATAGAAGACTCCAAATGGAACTGGGAAATCAGGTTCTTCCAAAGAGGCTATGGCTCGTGCCATCTGTAAATTTGTTTCATCATAAACGATTATGTCTCCCATCTTGCAACTGCTCTGTGATGAATTAATCTCACATATTTTTGGAACTAATCCATCGAAGCATAGGCCTTTATCTTTATTCTTGCCGAATATAAGTGCTTTACCATGTTCGAGGGGGAGCTTGTTCTCGTCTCTGGTTTCTTTCTCAGTGAATCTTTCGAATGCATCATCTGCGAACATTTTGCAGTTATCATATATCTCAATAAACGATGTTCCTTTGTGAGCAATCGCTTCTCTAAAAACTCTTGTCATCATGGATAGATCGCTATACAAGACCCTCGCAACGAAACTTCCCGAAGCCCCAAGAGCCAAAGCCACCGGGTTAAATGGATAGTCAACGGAGCCTTGAGGCGAAGACTTCGTGCAAACACCCAAGCCTGTTGTTGGCGAGGTCTGTCCCTTTGTAAGGCCATAGATTCTGTTATTAAAGAGCAGCACAACCATGTCAGGGTTGCGTCGCAAAAGGTGGATGAAGTGGTTGCCACCTATCCCCAATGCATCACCATCGCCAGTTATTACCCAGACTTTAAGGTCGGGATTTGCAAGCTTGATGCCTGTTGCAATAGCTGGTGCCCTGCCATGAAGACCATGGAAACCATATGTATCTATGTAATACGGGAAGCGGCTGGAGCATCCGATTCCTGACACAAATACATATTGCTCAGGTGGGACACCAAAATCAGGAAGCAGCTTCTGAATCGCTGAGAGAATAACATTATTACCACAGCCTGCGCACCAGCGAGGCTGAGAATCTGGTTTGAAATCCTCTATACTTAATTTCTTTGTTTCCATTTTCATTAAATCCTTTCGCTGGTCAATTCTTCTCCCAAAAGGCATCTAGCAATTGCCGATTCAATCTCATGTACTTTTATTGGCTCTGCGTTCATTCGGTTGAGACCTATTACTTTCTTTAGAAATCTAGAGCGAATAAGAGTCGCCAATTGTCCATTATTAATTTCAGGAATAAGTATAGTTTCAAATGAATCAAGAACTTTCCCGAGATTTTCAGGGAAAGGATTCAAATAATAAAGGTGGGCAGACGATACGGTCTCCCCCCTGGAGTTGCAGTTCCGAACCGCCTCTTGTATAGCTCCCTCAGTACTGCCCCAACCTAGAACCAAAAGCTTTCCTTGCTTCGGGCCATGAACCTTCAATTGTGGAATATCCTTTACGATATTGCATATTTTTTGTTCCCTTAGACGCACCATTTTTTCATGGTTATCTCCATCGTTGCTCACAGAACCAGTTTCAAGATCCCGCTCCAAACCTCCCACTCTGTGCCTAAGCCCTTGAGTTCCAGGAATAGCCCATTCTCTAGACCCAATCTCATTGCGACGGTATGGATGGTAACTTTTTGTCTCCTCTGGTTGAACAAAATGAAATTCAAAATCAGCAAGTTTTGAAGTGTCTGGAAGCCTCCAGGGACCAAAAGTGTAGTTGATGTAACCCTCCGTCATCAAAACCACAGGAGTCATGAACTTCGTTGCAATTCGGGCTGCTTCATATGCCATATAAAAGGCAGTATCTGGAGATGATGCAGCAAGTATACAAAGAGGCGCTTCTCCGTGTCGGCCATACATTGCTTGAAGCAAGTCTGCCTGTTCAGAACGAGTTGGAATTCCAGTTGCTGGCCCTGCCCTCTGAACATTTATCAGGACAACAGGCAGTTCAGTAATTACGGCAAGGCCTAAAGCCTCAATCTTCAATGATATACCAGGGCCGCTAGAACCAGTCACAGC
>JAAZON010000657.1 GCA_012797725.1 SAR324 cluster bacterium
AGCCCTGAGTTTCCTATCACCATCCTTCCGCACCAACTGACAAATGGTGAATGTGTATGGCCCGTAAATAAAAAGTCAGTTTCTCAAACAGGCTGAAGAGGTTTGTTGGCAAGAAATTAGGGCGAATTGAAGTATTTGCCGCACGAAGCTCTCCGGTTGGAGATGGCTTGATGCTCTCTTCGTTTTCTGGACAATATCGATCGAAACAAGATGGTCCCTTCGATCAACTCGATGAATCGATTGCCCAAGTCTGGCAGTCGTTCTATGAAGATAATGCAGTCTTGATAAGAAACAATGCAAGCCTTCATCACGTCGTGTTGAGAGCCCTTGGGAAAAGAAAGGATTCAAAGAGCACTGATCCCGGGCAAGATAAAGCAGTGCTTTAAAGTTTTTGAAAATATGATGGGATAATTATTTTTCGTTAAGTGAGCAAGCCTAAGACTTTGGTCTTTTCGTGTTTTTTCTAAGCGCTACTCTTTGACTAGCTAGCTGAATTTACCTATGAATAGCTCCGGCAAGTTCCTCAGAATTTTCTCGAATACATATGAGTTAGTAGATGAGAACTTGCTAAAGATAGGCAAATAGAATATGCAGCAAGACGCCCCACGGTTATCGTATAGTGTTTAATTACCGGAAGAGCTTTGAGCGTGGTTGGAAAGAGCTCTTTGAGCATGACTATGGAACTCTTGGTCATGAAGTTCTTGAGGCGCTTGATAAATACTTAAACTGCTGCATACTTCTTCACGGAGCAGCAAAGGCGGTGTCTCCGAAGTGCAAACATTCCATACTGATTGCACATTCATGCGAACGGCGATGTTTGTTTCCATCCTGTGAAGCAAAGAGATCTCTTGTTTTGTTCTGAGAACTTGGTCAGTAACATTTTGTTGTCACATCCTCAACGACTTTTGGTGTTCTCAATTCCCAAAAGACTAAGATGCTATTTTTAAGTTCAACCGCGAGCTTCCATCTCATCTCGATTCTGTCGCTTGGGATGTGTGAGATGATTATTTTCAGGAAGAAATTTCTGTGAGAATTACCCGTACAGGCATGGTATCGGTACTTCACACAGCTGGTGACTTACTTAGCTAGCACCCTCACTCACGAAATATTGCCCTATCTGGCTCAATTTATACCTCTGGCCCTTTTCATGAACTGCAATATGCGCTTAATACAGTTAGAGTATGTGAGTTCTTCCAAGATAAAGTCTTTTCAACCCTTGTCAAAGAAAGTCCGCTTGATGAAGAAACTCTAACTTGAATGAAAACTTGGGCCACTCTGACTTTAGCGTCTTTGCCTCTAAGCCTATCTCCTTAGACGATAAAGAGCGTCTTCTTTTTCTTGCACGATGGCTCAAGCGCTGCCCATTATCATATGAGCGTATGCTAATTGACGAGACAACCCTTGATGAACCAAAAGTCCTTTACATCTCCTACAAAAATGGCACGTCTGTTTCTACGCGAAAGTTTTCTTTTCTGCAATTTCTTGTAGAACTTTCTCAGCATATCCCTGACATGTGGCCCACTTTCCCTAAGGAACCCGGCGGTAACGTTTGAAGCCTCAAGTTGCTACGGTGCGGCCATCCTCCGAAGCTTTTAGTGAAGGAGGATGGGAACAAACTACTAGATTATTCGGTTTGTATTTCGCTCGTATAATTGGAGCAACTGCAGCCAAAAACGATTAAACCATTTCCAATGTGGGCTCTGCCCCCATAGAGCGAACTCCAAAAACCATCAATCTCTTGGGCTCGTGGGATAAAGCGCATTTTCAACGTTGATCCGTTGCTATGTAAG
>JAAZON010000057.1 GCA_012797725.1 SAR324 cluster bacterium
CTGCTATTTCGTCTGCAAAGGTATAATCATTTTGGTGAGTCATTTTGTTCTCCTTGTATGGTTTAGTCACCTTAAGGATACTTCTGACTCACCACTTTTGTTAAGGTTCAGCAATTTACAGAAAATATGTTACACCAACAACGACCAAGTTTTAGCCTGAGTAATATTCAAGATACTAATGATTTTGAAAAATTATTGCAGGTATTTGACTGGGTCATTCATGAAATTAAGGCTTCGTAAACATCCTTACGTAGAAGATTGTTTCAATCGCATTGTTGAATATAAACTACCTACTATACTTTGTTTATATTAGTCTCAATAATTCTGAATTCTGCAAAATTCCATAAATCCTAATCAACGTGCTTGTATTTTTTTCAGATGCCTTTCAAATTCGCGCAAAATGCACACTTAACGCGAATTTGAAATCAATCGGATTCACTGAACAGCTAAAGGACATCATAATGTCCTCTCAAATAAGAATTAATTACTTCAAAATCAAGAAGGATATATTTATTCGAAATATTCCTATCAAACTAAAAAGGGTTTCGTAACCCGTCATTCCTAACCTAAAACTGACCCATTACGAAATTAAAGTGGAACAGAGATTCACCAAACCGTCAGCATTACGATCCATATCTGTGGAGTAACCTCACATAGAATTACCGAATCACAAGAGTTCAATCATTTAAAAGATTTGAACCGCTTCTCCAAGGATCTTTAAATTCCATTTCGAAAAATGGAGCTTATAAATCTTCAAGTCTTTAACTATCAAAATATTAACTTTTATTATCATTTTATAAATATAATAACCAATATTTTATCTCTTATCCATTGATATTTCACAAGAAGATGATATACTAACTTTAGTACTTCTCGGTTCGGTGGTTTTTAAGGGAAGGAGTAAATGCGGATTATGCCAAATACAATTGATTTTTCCATTGCGACAGGCGATCAAATAGAAGGTTTTCTCTGTAGCCAATTGAAAAAAAACAGACTCACCCGGAATTTTACTCAAGCTCAACTGGCAAAGGATTCTGGCGTTGCGATTGGGACAATTCGTCGCCTTGAGGAAGGCAAGGGGGTAACATTAAATACCTTTATCCGAGTTATGATGGCACTCGATATTCAACAAAACCTTGAAACGCTTTTACCAGATCCAGCAATTCGTCCCATTGAACGTGTCAATACCGGTGGAAGTGAACGAAAACGTGCTCGTCCTAAACAATCTGATAATGAAAACTCAACCTGGGTTTGGGGAGACGAATCGGGTGATACGAAATGAGTGATGCAAAAGTACTCTTATGGGATAGTGAAATTGGTGCGGTTTCATGGGTGGAAGATCGACAGGTCGCTGTTTTTCAATACGACCCCTCATTCATTAGAAGTGGTATCCAATTATCCCCGTTGATGATGCCGTTAAGAGATTTACCCTACGAATTTCCAGCCCTTTCGAAAGAAACCTTTAAAGGCTTGCCAGGTTTGCTGGCAGATTCTCTCCCGGATAAATTTGGTAACGCAGTCATTGATACCTGGTTGGCAACTCAGGGACGGACCGCTGCCAGTTTTAATTCGGTAGAGCGATTATGTTATATCGGAAGCCGAGGGATGGGGGGGCTCGAATTTAAACCAGCTCTTCGTATTTCTCACTCCAAATCTGATGAAATACAAGTCTCCAAACTTGTCGAATTATCCAACAAGATCCTTGATCAACGTGCTGGGTTGGCAGGAGTTTTTTCCGGTACTGATGACCGGGATGCGATAGAAGATATTTTGCGGGTTGGTACCTCCGCGGGTGGGGCAAGAGCAAAAGCAATCCTTGCCTGGAATCCTAAAACGAATGAATTTCGCTCCGGACAAGTAAAAATCCCATCCGGTTTTGAATACTGGATTATGAAATTCGACGGGGTCAGCAACAATCGGGACAAAGAACTCTCC
>JAAZON010000658.1 GCA_012797725.1 SAR324 cluster bacterium
CTCTCTTCGAATGATTCTTATATTTATGGCATATTCCACCTTGGCAAAGTTGCCGATTTGACTCTGGGTGGAAGCTTCAGTCACGTTGAAGGCGAGCATCGTGAACTTGCTCCCTTTCTTGATAATACTTTTAAGAAAGATCGGCTAAACCCAAAAATTGGTTTTATTAGTAATCCAATCGAAGATCTGACACTACGAGCTGCCTACTTCGAAACACTAGCAAAATCCACTTTTGAAGATAATATATTGATTGAACCCAGTATGGTAGCAGGAATTAATCAGCGCTTTACTGACGATTCAGCTACGCAAGCTCGTAATCTCGGAGCAGGGGTAGATTATAAAATTGGAGCCTTAAGTTACTTCGGGGTTGAAGCGCTTCGACGGCACACGGTTCATCCATACTATGAAGCTAAATCCTTTTTTATTGTCAACTATGATGACATGACCCTAGCTCCTAGATTAGGAGAGGCAGATCCATGGGATTACCATCGAAATGAAAATTTTATCAAAGCTTATTATTCGCAGGTTTGGACGCCAAAATTAGTGTCAAACATTGATTATTCCTTTTCACGTTTTGATGCCACAGATCCAGAAATAAACGACGATGTAAAACTTCATAAAACATCGGCAGAGCTTCGCTATTTTTCCGTTACGGGTCTTTTTCCATTTATAAATGCGACCTGGAGAGATCAGACTCATAAAGGGAATTTTCTGGCTCAGGATGGCACTTCTGCTTTTTGGACTCTTGATGTTGGCCTTGGCTATCGCATCCCAGAACGCCATGGTGCTGTGTTTTTAAAAATTGAAAATATTCTGGATGAAGATTTCGTTTATTACCAAGGCTTCGGTCTTGAACCACTTGTTCATTCTGGAATTGGATTTTCATTAAATGCTTCCTTTAATTTCTGAGAAAGAAGATATGGAACAAAAAAAAGTAATACTAAAGTTAACTGGCATTTTAGTACTGATAACATTGGGCATCATGAACTTTGGAGTTCCTGGCGAGATTTATGCCCAGGGGCCTTTCACTGTTGCAACAGAAAGTGATTCAAATGCAACAGAAAGCAATGCGCAAAGAAAGAGCTTCTTCGATCCTAAGTTTCATCGCTATTGGACATTTATGAGCGATGCTAGTGAGGGGATAAAATACTCTTACTCCGCTGATGGTACTTCCTGGACGGCATCGGGCACTCTGGCAACATATAAGAACTCTAAGTTTTCAGTCTTCTATAAACAGATAAATTATGTTCCTTATGTCTTCATTGCGGCCGTCTCAGAGGGCAACATCGCTGAATTGCATGTCCTAAGAGGAGTTATTGGAAGGGATGGAATTAGCTTTGAAAGCCCTATTTCCGTGGGTGAACAAACTAGTGTAAGTTCCGGCATTTCAAGCCCAGCTATTTCAATCGATAGACTTGATTTTATTGTTATAGCTTATGCAATTGATATGGGCCCTGGAAGTTCATTAACGGAAAGCGTGCAGCTTAAAATAGTAAAATCTACTGTGGCAGCTAATTCTTCATCTCTTTCTTTCGAAACCGCAAAAAAGATAGGAAAGAGCGCCTCGCCAGGAGAGCTTCGAGAAATAGCTCTAATAAATCAGGAAGGCGGTACTATGTTCCTAGTGGCAAACGGAATTTCTGGAAATATCATAGCATATCGCTTTAATGCAACAAGTCAAACTTGGGAAGAACAAAATAATTCTGGAGTAGAAACAGATTACAGCTGGTTTAATTTTAGTGGGGTGAGTGTTAACACAATTGCTATTGTGAATTCCACAGTATACATCGGATGTAATTTTAAGAATCTATCCGGTGACCCTTCAGCCACTCTAGTTGCCTATTTAGATACCACAACTTATCCACCTTCCTGGAAAGCACTGGGAGGTGGGCTTCAGGGGAATGCAGTGCATAGTCTTAAAGCCTACAATAATTATCTTTATGTTGGGGGAGAATTTGAAAGCGCAGGAGGCTTAGAAGGCACCAAAAATATTGCAGCCTGGGATCTTGTCAATCAAAAATGGATCGCTTTAGGAAATGGCCTTGATAACAAGGTACTTGCTCTTGAAGTATATGAAAGCACAATTTATGCGGGCGGAGCTTTTAGTGGATATCTGAGCAAATGGGATTCCAGCATAAGCTCTTGGATCAACATAAATTCAACTCTTAATGGTGAAGTGAGAGCCCTTGCCACCGATCCTGTGACCACAACACAAATAATAGTTGGCGGAGCTTTTACGGAAGCAGATGGAACCCCATTAACTGCATATATTGCGCGCTTAAGTGGAAATACATGGTCAGCAATAAGTAGCACCGATGTTCCTAATGGCCCTGTAAATGCGATTGCTATTAGCTCAAACTCTGACAAAAATATATATATCGGTGGCGAGTTTACATCTGTAGGAAATATCTCTGGGACTAATCACATAGCCTATAACCATTTATCAACGTGGAGTGCACTAAGTACAAGTCAAGAACTAAATGGAGTGGTTCGCAGCCTGGCATTCAATGGTAACACATTGCTTATCGGTGGAGATTTCCTCGAAGCAACTATACCGGCATTTCATGTCGCCCGATTTATTGAAGGTGGATCCTTTTTCTATCCAATGGACTACTCAGCTAATGCAAATTATACCGTAAGGACAATTGTTGTTGATAGCTCTGTTCCCTATGTGGGCGGTGATTTCTCCAGTTTTGCTGGAAATCCGAACATTAACAAAGTAGCTAAATTGGATGTAATGCAGTGGGTTGGGCTCGGAAGCTTTCCAAAAGCAGCTATCGAGGGCGAAATCCATGCAATGGAGTTTTATCAAAATGAACTCTATATAGGTGGAGATTTTCAAAATGCTGGTGGCATCGAAGCTGCTGATTATCTTGCGCGTTTTGATGGGGCTAACTGGAATGCTGTTCTTCAGGATAGCAATAGTTTCACCCCTATTAACAAAACAGTTCGCGCACTTATGGTAGTTGGAGAAAAACTTTATATAGGCGGAGATTTTCATACGGATCAATCCTCGATAGGTTATGAGTATAATTATCTAACAAGCTTCAAAAAGGATAGTTCTGGCAGTAGCTGGGTATCATTAGGTAACGTACCGTTAGGAGGTCCTGTACACACCTTAGCAAAGGGTACAGGAGAGGGCATCTTTGTTGGAGGTAAGTTTGATACGACTAATGATCAAAATCTTAAGCGAGATCATGTAGCTTACTGGGATGGGACTGCTTGGTTTTCTCTCGGATCAGGAGTTTTCGAAAATACCATTGAGGCCTTGGTTCTTGTAAATGGCACCCTATATGCCGGTGGGTATCAGATTAAATATGACAGCCCAAATCACTATCATTTGGCCAGATTTGTTAATAATGCGTGGGAATCTATACAAACTGTAAACGGAAGAGTGCGAAGCTTGGCAAGCAATGGCATTAACCTGTACGTGGGAGGTGATTTCAATTATCCAGCTCAAGGTTTTGCTATTTATGATGGGACAAATTGGAGCAATGGGGCTTTGAATTTGGATGGTAATGTGCACTCTATCCGGAGTTTTTTTGATAATACAACCCAAAAACTCCTAATTGGTGGCGTTTTTTCCTCAAATGAAGCCTATCAAAATGGAGCCTTCGTTTACACTCCGGGAGCAGCACCAAGCACAAGTGAGCTTTGTGCAGGTTTAGACGGGAGTGTTGAAGCCTTTGCAGTCAACCGAGATGGCATATACGTGGGAGGAGCTTTCGCCGCAACTGGGCCAGGGACTTTTCAATCTTTTCTTTCACAATGTAAGAAAGCAGCAGCAGCAAATGTCGGCGCGAAAAGTCATTTTTCAAGCTTAAGTGATAAAAACGGCAATCTTCATATGCTATATAGCAGCGCTTCTAATCTCATGTATAGATCCTTGGATTTCACCACGACTCCAGCTCTATGGGGCACTCCTTACACTTTAGGTGCTGATGGGATTGAAGATCTCTCTCTTTCAATAGACTACAATACATCTCAATTGATAGCCGCATGGAGCACAGGGTCAGTTATTGAGTTTAGCCGAAGGAAATCTGATGGCTGGGAAGCTCCAATACCAATTGGTTCATTAAGCACCAGATCTTATTTAAATTCAACGCTACACGTGGTTCCGCTTAATGCCTTGCTTTTCTGGACTGATGCAGGCTCAGTCTATTCTTACTTGATGAATTCCTCTACAGCTTCAGACGTTAATTATCCCTTAAAAATTCAAGTTGTAACCCCTAGTGGAAGGCCTTTGCCTGGAGTCAAGGTGAATAATGGAATCAATCAAAGCTGCATAACAGATGGATTTGGGGTCTGTGTGTTTCGCGTAGCTTCTGAGCCAAGCTATCCAATCGAAGTCTCACGCGATGGCTTTACGATCACTTTTCAGTTCATGCGGGGACGCCTCACGGACAATACCCTAGAGATGCTCTATCTTGCCACTCCTTCACTGCGTAGTCTTTCGGGTACAATTAAATACTCGAAAGCACCAAATGATCCCTTGCCAAATGCAACAGTTGATGGAGGTCTTTTGGGGACTACCACAACTGGAACTAATGGTGAATTTATTTTCAATAACGTTGCGTGGGGAACTGAGTATACTATTCGACCTCGGATGGAAGGATATATTTTTAACCCAGAGTTTATCAGCGGCATAGCCGATGGAAATCCAAGTCATAATCCTCCTCTTGATTTCAGAGCCCTCAAGAAGACCTACACCCTTTCAGGGAAAGTGACTGTAGGGGGACGTGGACTTGCCTCAGTCAAAATAAATGGAGGAAAAGACTTGGGGACTGTGATTAGTAAAGAAGATGGAAGCTTTGTATTCCAAAATGTTCCGGCTCATTTTGAATACAAACTACGCCCGTCTCTTACAGGCTATACTTTTTCCCCTAGATCAATCACTGGTGTTATGGATGGGGCAAAGAAAGATGCTAACTTTTCAGCGGCGAAACGTCGGTCTTATGGTGGCAACCTTTCACTCATAAACGTTTCCTCAGATGGCGATCTAGCAAATGAAGATAGTGGTTCCGTTAGCCCTGGTAGTGGGCTTCTTGAAAGAAGTGCTTTTAGCATCAGTAATGATGCCAAAATAATTGCTTTTAGTTCTCTCGCTACAAAACTTGTTGACGATGACACTAATGGGAAGCGTGATGTATTTGTCAGATTTAACAGCGCCGGAATCACTAAATGTATTAGCGTTAATGAAAACGGTAACTTTGGTGATGCCGACAGTGGGACTCCAACAGAAAATGAACGTGCTGTATCCTTAAATAGTTCAGGAACTCACGTAGCATTCCATTCAGAGGCAAGCAACCTGGTGCCATTAGACGGAAATGGCACTTCTGATGTTTTTCTCTATGACCTTGAGGCAGGAACCCATACGCTGATTAGTCAGTCCTCAGAAGGTTATATTGGAAACGCAAGAAGCAGCAGCCCTTCCATAAATAGCGATGCAAGCATGGTTGTTTTCACCTCTGAAGCGACTACTCTTGTGGATGATGATCTTAATGGAGCAGCTGATATCTTTCTCCGAAATACAGTTGCTGGCACTACATCTCGTATTAGCATTTCATCCACTGGAACTGAAGCAAATGGATCTTCAAAATTCCCATCAATTAGTGGGGATGGAAATCTTGTTGTCTTCATGTCAGATGCTAGCAATTTGGTAGAAGCTGATACCAATGGTTTTACAGATATTTTCTTGCGCAACATAAGTGAGGCGACTACCATTCGTATCAGTCAAAGTAGCAATGGAGAAGAGGCTAATGGGAACTCTTCAATGCCGGCAATTAGCGCAGATGGTAAATTTATTGCCTTCTCTTCAAACGCCACAAATCTCTCGTCAAAATGTGTAAATGGTTTGAGAAACATCTTTGTTTATAATGTAGCAACTCACGCCATCAATTGCGTAAGCATAAGCTCAACAGGAAACTCTGGAAATGCCGACAGCGGATTTGGAGAACTTTCTCTGAGCCAGTACGGCCGCTATGTGGCGTTTTCTTCTGATGCAAATAATCTTGTCCAAAATGATAGCAACGGTAAAAGAGATGTTTTTGTCCACGATCTGGATACGGCAAGAACAACATTAGTGAGTAAATCTCTTCGAGGCACCTATGGTAACAACGCTTCAGGACCAGGGCTACTAAGCGCAGACGGAGAAACTGTTGTTTTCACTTCAAAAGCAAGCAACCTTACTACTAACATTGATAATGGTAAAGCCAACATATTCAAGGCATCCGTAGGTGCCTTTCCAGATATATATGAGGCTGGCATAAAGATTGAAGATCCACCTTCTGTTTTAAGAGACAACCATACCATTTATGTTGTCCTTGCTCACTTTAGTCTGCAGCAAACAAGTCCTTCTTTTTACAGACTAGTACTAGATAAAAACCCATCACGATATAACAACCTCACGAGCCAAACATATGCGGCTAGTAAAGGTAAAAAGGTTGTTTACGTAATTAAAATCAAAGGCACGAAAAATACTAGTTATTTAAAAAAATCAATAGTAAAGAAAAATCAGATCAGTTATAAGAATCTGAAATCTGGCACTTATTCATTAAGCTATCATGTTGAACTAAGAGAGGGAACCAAAGTTATTTCAAAAACAAAGGAAAGTCCAAAGCGACAATTCACGGTCATTTAAGAAAGTGGAGACTACAAGCTACCCCATAGATGTTGCAAAACTACCAAAGCATGCAACAGCAGATAAAATCGACAGAGAACTTGCGCGATTATTGAAATTCCCTATTTTTACCAAGGGAATTGATATGCTCTCATTACTCCCAACCTTTCTAAGCTTCCATGATGCGGAACATAGTAGATCCGTTCTATGGGTTGTAATCGCACTCGCCCTAATGGATAACTTAGCACCAAGAGAAATTGAACTACTTGGTATCGCTGCGATATTTCACGATCTGGGCTTCATAGAAGCCAAATCGGGAGAGCCTGAATTGCTTTATGAAAATGAAAGCAGAGGCGCCGAACATGCAAAATTAGCAATGCTGGAATTAGGATGGCCGAATGCTGATATTGATTATGTGAGGGAATTAATCTTAGATACTGCTCTTACCCCCCACTGGAACGGTAAGATCTTCGAGCAGACAATACTCAGAAATCCTAATTCCAAGTATCTTCTTGATGCTGATTTGAACAATCTTGGCACTGATAATTTCTTCCCCAATATAGTGAAACTCTTTAATGAACGTTTTGGGTTGGCTTTAAATTCTTTTGAAGAACTTCAAAAGTATCCCCACGGACTTTCTTTTATTGAAGACACTTACAACTTTATCTCGCACCACTCCTGGAAAACCGAAAGCGCTACAATGCTATTTAAAGAGAAAGAAGAGGCGAACTTTCTTTCTCTAAAACGCATACTATACGGCTGCTAGAAGAAACGAGAAACGACTGCCGCTCCCTTCTTCACTTTGGACGTGAAGTTTTGACCCATGTGACTTAAGAATCGATGTGGCCGTAGCTAGGCCAAGACCTAATCCGCAAGATTTAAAACCATAATCTCCTGAACTATGATTTACCGCAGGCTGCACTTCATAGAATTTCTCAAAGATAAGTGGGATTTCTTCCTTTGGAATTCCTATGCCTGTATCTTCAACAGCAAATTCAACCAACTTGGCCTCGCTCTTACAAAAAAGCTTTATTGAGCCACCATCTGGGGTAAAGCGAATTGCATTTGCCATCAAGTTACAAAGTACTATAACCAGAAGAGCCCTATCTCCTTCAATCATATCTTTGCAATCTTGACACTCAAAAATGAAATTCAGAGACCGCTCTTTGACAATGCTCTCAAATTTGTTTGCAACATCTTCTACCAGTTGAGCTGCGCTAATCTTTTCCCTTTCAATTTGCATATTGGGTTGCTCTACCAGAGACAAATTAGTAATTTCTGCAACTATCTTTGAGAGCCTATCTACTCCTTTAAATAAAGCATCAGAAATTTCCTTAGCAAATGTATGAGAATCACCAGTTGGGCCAACTATTAGCTCAGCTGCTGTCCTTATAATATTCAAAGGCGTTCGAAACTCGTGCGAGATAACACTTACAATTTCACTCTTTCTTCTTCCCAAGACTTCAAGCTTTAGATTTTGCTCTCGCAGCGCCTCGTAAAGCTGTGCATTTTCCAACGCCAGTGATAGCTGCTGCGCACACTGCTCCACAAAGCCCAAATCCTCTTCCTCAAAGCAGTCTCTATCCAGTGGATTCAGCACCTGTAGAGCGCCTAACAGATTATTCCCTCGCGCTATAAGCGGAACACATATTATCTCTCGCGTAATAAAAGCCCCTTGAGAGTCAAAGGCATTAAAAAACCTAGGATCTTTTGAAACATCCTTGACATGAAGCGGCTGTTTATTTTCTATAACCCAACCAACAATACCCTTGCCTAAGGGAAGACGTTTGTTAAGGAGCTTCTCGTCCGTCCTAGGCAGCGCCCAGAATACTATTTCTTTACTGCCTGTTTCCAAACAAAAAACAGTTGCTGCTTCCGCGTTAAGAATCCCTTGTAGGTGCTGCAATGCAACAGCAATAATTCGCCTGGTATCCAAGGATGAATTTAGCAAAAGCGCCATTTTGGCCAAAAAGTTTAAGCGCGCTAAATTGTCATTTGACTCTCCACTCATATAGCCTTACGCGGATTTTAATTTAATTTTATTTGTTCTTCCGCAAAGTCTCGGACTATGGAAACACTATAGCCAGTCTTCTTCACGTACCCAGCTCTATCGACTAAGACAAAAAATGGGGTTCCGCTTCCTTTAAAGGTGACAAAAGCTTCATCAAGACCTTCGTTACCTGAAAAAGCATGATAAAACCATTTCCATTCAGGATTCTTTGTCCTTTGCTCAACTAAAGATAGTTCTTCAACCGAATCCAGGTTAACAGCTATAAATATAATGTCGCTATGCTTTACCAATGGCCTTACCTCTTCATTAAGACGGGAAATGGCTCTCTCGCATACCGGACACTTTAAAGACCAAAACATTATGACCACTGGCTGCCCTTCCCATTCCTTAAGAATGCGCGTCGAGGCGTTTAGCATTGTAAATTTAGTGTAAGGAAAAGCCTGACCTTCTATCTTTGTGCCAGAACGACTGCTGCATCCAGCGATTAAGAATAACAAAAGCAATGTCAGAAACAATTTGATTTTTAGCATTTACTCCTTCCTCGTTTAAAAAACGCCGATTGCTTTGGATATAACATTTTTTTGCAGCAAAACATGCAAAAAAAGAACGCAGAATCAAAAAAAAGCAACTACTGCCGAGCCAAAGTTTAGGCAGGGGCCTTCAAGCTTTTCAAGAGTAGAACGGAAAACAGACAAATACCGCTAAGTCCCAAGCAATATGGCTAATTACATTAAGAAGTACTGATTTCTTCCAAGAATATAAGAAGCCCCAAAAAATACCACAAACAAAAGCTGCTGCAAGCAACATGGGATTCAGGCTGGCAATATGGGCTAGAGTATAGAGAAAAGCTGTGAAAAAGATTGCTCTGAACTCCCCCTGCTTTTCTTCAAAGCTATGTTGAATAAAGCCCCGCCAAAAAATCTCTTCCCCAGGGGCAATAATTAATGCAAGCAATACTACTATACGGTTTAGCTGAGTTCCAAGTTTCAGTTCATAAACCGAAGATATGTATGCTGCTGCATCGCTAAAAACCCACACCGAGATTAAGTTTCCAACGCCAAAAATGGCATATAGTAAAAGAGCGGAGAAAAGACCAAAAAACACCTTTTGCGTAACACCGCTTGATAAATCCAACTTCAATCGCTCAAGATATTTTCGATCCAATAACAGAGCTAGAACGCTTAAAAGCGCTGCGTTCGTGCTCAGCCACCACCAAAAATCAAAAGAACCAATTTCCTTCAGGGCAAATAATGTATTAAACAAGATTATTGCTAAAAAAAGCGATGACCAGATTGCTTTTTGATTATTTTTTCCCATTTCACGAAATCAAAAGAAAAACATAACAAAGCCAAGAATCAATAACCCACCAAAGAGTAAATTAAGTCTGGCTGTGGAGCCATCTAATGCTACAAAATCCAGCTCATTCCGAGGAGCCCCTCTCTGAGATGCTTTAGCCAAAAGTTTAATCGCAAGAGGAAGCGAAAGGAAAGTGGCTAAGGATCCAAGAGGAAGTCTAACCCCACTCCCATCAAAATCTGGCACAAAGATATAAAGCACAACTAATATATAAGGCATAAAAATCAAGAACCCATAATAATAGAAAGAACCCTTATCACCAAGAATAGCTGCAATACTTACAGAGCCCTTTTTTCCGTCGCTTTGAATATCACGCCAATTATTGGCGTGAAGTATGGCAATAATATGCAACCCAATAGGAACTGACCAAAGCACCGGTATCCACGAAGGCGAATGACTCTGAAGAGTCCATGCCCCGAGCGTCCCCAAAATTCCAAAATCAAGGAATACACAAAAATCTCCAAGAGCTCTATATTTAAGACCTATGCGAACATAGGAGTATCCTATTCCTATAAAGAGTCCAAGAAGACCAATCCACAACAAGTGCAAGGTCGAATTGAGGGCGAGAAAGATGCCTATTAAACCTCCAAATAAATAAAGCAATATGGAAGCTTTTAATGCAGCTTCCAAACTTATAAGTTTCCTGACAACCGCACCGCTTACTGGGAAAACCTTTGTATCAAGTCCTAATTTAAAGTCATAAACATCGTTAAGTAGATTTGACGCTCCATGAAGAGCCAACATTCCAATTAGAGCAAGCAGGAAGTGAAATATATTGAAACTAGCCCCCCCAACTGCTACTGATGCAACAGTGCCTAAAATTACTGGTGTTATTGACGCTGGAAATGAAAAGGGCCTAAGCGCTAAGCACCACTTAGTAAAAAAATTCTCTTCCGTTAAATCTCCACTCATTGCTTTATTGCCCCTATCATTTGCTACACTTTTGTCGTTTCAACACAAAAGAAATTTCGTCACCGTTTACGTGATTGCGAGCCCTCCTCTTTGGAGTCAAACGCCTTGATCCGTAATGAAAGGCATCTGATCTTTACTCAAGCCAGCTTAATGTTTGAATATGGCAAAATTCCGGTTAAACCTCTATAGTTATTGGGCATACATTAATTTTTAAACTTTCCTCGGCTTAATTATGGTGCATAAGCCAATGAATCCATATTTTTAAGGTAATAAAATGGATAAATCATCTTTCAAGAAAACAGAAGATTTAGAAAATGCAATCCTCGATTTTAATGACAAGTTTTCAAACATAGAACTTGAAATTGGAAAAGTGATTGTTGGAGCCAGGGATATCGTAAGAAGGACCCTATCTTGTTTGTTTGCGGGAGGACATGTACTTCTAGAAGGGGTTCCGGGCCTTGGCAAAACACTTTTGGTGAAATCCATTGCACGAGTATTTGGCCTTTCTTTTAAACGTATACAGTTTACTCCCGATCTCATGCCTTCAGATATAACAGGGACTGAAGTTCTGACCGAAGATGGCAGTGGAAAGCGTTCATTCCAATTTAAAGAAGGCCCCTTATTTGCTAATATTGTTCTTGCTGATGAAATTAACAGGGCAACCCCTAAGACCCAAGCAGCATTACTTGAATCCATGGAAGAGCGACAAGTAACGGTACTTGGACAAACCCACAAACTCAACGAACCCTTTTTTGTACTAGCTACTCAAAACCCCATTGAACTGGAGGGAACTTATCCACTTCCAGAAGCTCAGTTGGATCGTTTCCTGATGAAACTGCTCATGGATGTTCCATCTTCGGCAGAATTAAAAGAAGTACTTCAGCGCACAACAGGAGTTGAAGTCCCTGAACCAAATCAAGTGTTCTCCACAGAAGATGTGCTTGCCTCAATTACAAAGATGCGCCTCCTAGTAAGGGAGGTATTCGTGCCAGATCCATTGAAAGATGTCCTCGTTAGAATAATGGCAGCCCTTACACCTGGAAATGAATATGCCACTGAGCTAGTTAAACAATACGTTAGATTTGGTCCGGGTCCTCGTGGTGCTCAAGCCATAATTATGTGCGCCAAAGTCTGCTCGGTACTAGATTCCAGAATCAACATGGCATTTGAAGACATACGCTCGGTAATTGTGCCTGCTTTGCGCCATCGCATGATTCTGAACTTTCAAGCTGAAGCTGATGGAATTAGTGCTGATGATATTCTTGAAGAAGTTCGAAACGCCAAGTGAAAAACTGTCATGCTACCAGAATCATTCACGCCATCACTCCTAAGACAGCTTGAACTATTAAAGATACGTACAAGACGTGCTTTTCTAGGGGCCCGTCAAGGCATTCATGTTTCAAAAAAACGTGGGTTTGGAATTGAATTCTCAGATTACCGGCATTATGAACTCGGGGACAACCCAAGAGATATTGATTGGAATGTTTATGCAAGAAGTGATCGCCTCTACATAAAACGTTTTCAAGAAGAGCAAGATCTTTCAATACTCGTGGTGCTTGATACAAGCGCTTCAATGATAAACCCAGATGAAGACCTAAAATGGTCAAGAGCACTCGAAATTGCCATCGCTCTATCGTACATCGCTCTAATGCAGCAAGATTCTGTTACAGTATCTGCTCTTGGCAATTTCCTTTCGCCAATATGCCATGGTGCACGTTCTATACATGCATTGTCTCAACAGCTTTTAGACCTTGAAGTGGGTGCTCAATTTGACTTCTCTAAGGAAATCTTGCGCTCTTTAAGCCGTGTAAAGTATCCAGGGATCTGCATCTTTGTATCTGATTTCTTGCTACCATTAGAACAATTGCCCAAAATTTTCAATCCCATGCGCGCTATGAACTTAGACATCGTTGCTCTCCATCTGTTAGGGGCTCATGACATCAAACCCTTTCGCACAGGAGAGTCTGCAATCGCTGTAGATGCAGAAACGGGGCAGGAGGCTCCTATTGAATATTCCCAAGATATAGCCCAACGCTATACTCAAATGCTTGAAAAACACATTCTGAGCATAAAGGACTATCTTGCATCAGCTAGTATCGGTTACTTACCTGCACGAGCCGATTCTGAACTGTCTGATTTTCTGCTTACTCAATTGCCAAGAACAGGGCTTGTAGAATGATTACGATAGCTGGTGAAAGTCTTGGTTTTCAGGCAGTATCTCTGCTCGCTTTATTTCCAACGGCGCTTCTTTTCCTTATTTATATATATCGAAGGAAAAACAAATCCAAAAGAACAGTGGTATCAAGCATATTAATTCTTCAATATTTGAAGCAGCAGAATTTGAGTCCTAAAAAATTCGTACCCCCACGGCGCTTTCTTTTTGAGTTACTGCTGTTCTTACTGTTAACTCTTGCAGCTTCTGGTTTGTTCTATAACAGCTCGAACGACAAAGAAGCTTTTCTTATCGACAACTCGTTTAGCATGTTTGCAATAGAACCCA
>JAAZON010000659.1 GCA_012797725.1 SAR324 cluster bacterium
CACAACAGATACTCAATAAATTGGCGCTTCGAAGTTTTGTGCATTTAAATAATAGACCTCATTTCTTTCCAGAGTTTTTGCGCTTTTAGCATGAAGCATCTGAAGAAGCTCCGAGAAAGAATAATCACAAACTCTCAATTCATTTACATGCTTATGGCTTTTATAAAAATCGTCATGACTTCTAAGCTCAAGTCCATCCTCGCTTGTTTCAGGATGAACTTTCCATCCTCTCTTTGAAGCTTCATTTCGCCAAAAGGTATATTGGCGTTTGGCAAAATTCCTTGTTTCCTGCTGAAGCTCACTGAGAGCTTCCTCAATGCCAATAGTTCCGTTAAGCACTTTCAATGCTTGTGCATATCCTAGCGACTTCATCGGAAATAAATCGCTTCCGTAACGATCTACAATGCCCTTTGTTTCTTCTAGTAGTCCATTATCAAACATTAAACGTGAGCGAATATTTATTCTTTCGTACAATTTATCTCTCGGCCACCCAAGGATAAGAAAAATACCTTTAAGATCTGAACCTGAAAAATTATGGACTGCCCTCAGCTCTGAAGCCTTTATTCCGCTTAATTCAAAGATTTCAAGCGCTCTCTCTATTCTAATGCGATCGTTAAAATGAATTTTTGCGGCAGTCTCAGGATCCTTCTCCGAAAGCCTTTTACATAACTCTTCCAAGGAACATTCTTTAAGCTTGCTTCTAATTTCCTCATTGGCCGATGGAAGTGTTGCAAGTCCGTGGAAGAGGAGTGTTACATACATCGTTGTACCAGCACAAAGCACACAGGTCTTCCCTCTACTTTGGATTTCCTAGATACAAGCCTTCGCCTCTTTGATATACCAGCCCGCATCAACGGAATCCGCTGGCTCCTTAAGATCAACAAGATGATGCCTTATCCCCTTCTGCTGTTCTTTCGGAATTTTTGCAGAACCAATATTAAAGTGTTTGTATACTTGAACAGAATCGATATTTATAATTTCTCCGTTAAGTGATTGAGCTATGAGAATCGCCAAATCGCTTTTTCCCGATGCGGTTGGTCCTGACACAATAATGACTGGCTTCACCTATCCCTTCCAAACCATTTTTCCACATCCATTTTTGAAAAAGAGGCAACAACAGGACGGCCATGCGGACAAGCAGATGAAAATTCTTCGGAGTCTAAAGATTCAAACAAGAAATACACCTCTTCCCTTTCAAGTTGCACGCCAGATCGGACACTCGCATGACAAGCTATACGAGCTGCTATTTCATCAATGTTTGCTTTTAACACCCCTTGTCCTTCTTCTTCAAATTCGGTAGCAGCCACTTCTTTCAGTACTGTTTCAGCCCCGACACTATCTAACATCTGGGGAACAGCCCTAACAATCACAGTCCCAGGGCCAAAAGCTTCGAATTCAAATCCAAAACTGGCAAGCAACTCGGTCTGATTTAACAAACGAGCCTGGCTCTCTTCCGAAAGATTCACAGTATGAGGCAAAAGAAGCATCTGTGAGTTGTTGTTACCAGCAAGAGCGCCACGCTTAAGAATATTAAAATTGAGGCGCTCATGCGCCGCATGCATATCAACAATTACAAATTGATCTGTGCTCTCACAAAGAAGATAACAATCAAAGATTTGCCCCACATAACGAAGCTGAGATAATTTGAATTGCTCAATGTTTTTCCCCGCCTGTTTAGGAACTCCAGCAAACAAAGCCTGTACTTCTGAAGATTCACTTCTAAAATCTGAAATCATCTTTGCAGGTTCAGGAATATTGCCTGACTTCCGAGCTAAAGACGCCATGCCTTCCATGGGCGCTTTGAAGTTCCTAACAGTCTGATAGACAACATCTCTCACTAATCCAAACAATATTCTCTGATCCCAAAACCGAACCTCGCTTTTTTGGGGATGCACATTAACATCCACCAGAGCAGGTGGCATCCTAATGTGCAAGTAACCAATTGGGTACTCTCTTTCTTTGAGTGTAGAATCAAAGCCGTCTTTCACAGCACGAAGCAGCGCCTTGTCCGATATCATTCTGTTATTAACGAAAAGGACAAAGGCGGCCGTCTCCCTTTGAGCTAAAGAGGGATGTCCAATTATACCCTCTATTTCCATTAGCATATCGGGAAGGCTCTCTCCCTTTTCGGAGCACACGGGATAACTACGCTGAAAAGAGAGAGTAGAACCCTTAAAGAAAGCAGCTGCTCGATCAAGGGAAGAGTCTCTTGGGGGTAGATTAAGCACCTCTTTCCCGTTAAGGAATAGTCTGTAACGAACTTTTGGATTTGCTATCGATGA
>JAAZON010000660.1 GCA_012797725.1 SAR324 cluster bacterium
CAGGCTGAATCATCTTGCAAAATAGATATACATAAATTATTTTTGTTTATCTATTGTCTGGGAGGTTCTTATGCAGGTTTCCAAATGGGGTAACAGTCTGGCTGTTCGCATTCCCTCACACATTGTCAAACAACTCGGCCTTCAGGAAGGCGACAATGTCGAGGCTCTTTTTACGCGCCTCAAATCCAAAGAAGAAGCACTCCGCTCCCTGAAAGAGATCGGCAAAAAACTGCCTTCAGGATTTCGCTTTGAACGCCCTAAAGACTAATGTCTCTCTTTCTGGATACGAACATCCTCCTCTATGCCATGATGGAGGAAGGGACAGAGAAGGCTGGTATCGCTGACAGTATTCTTCTGGATCAAGAGTGTCATATTTCGGTGCAGACGCTCAACGAAGCGACCAACACGCTAAGACGTAAAACAAAACTTCCGCTGAACGACATCAAAACACTTATTACGGACTTCCGAGGGCTGGTCACCATTCACCCCATCACAGAGGCCGTTTACAGTCGGGGCTGGGCCATCATTGAACGCTATGGGCTCCAAACCTATGACGCCATGATTTTGGCCTGCGCCATAGACAATGGTATCGAAACCCTACTGTCCGAAGATATGCAGAATGGTCAGAAGATTTTCGATATGGTGACAATCATTAACCCCTTTCAGAAAACTGTCGATTAGGGTTAAACTGGCTTCTCCACGTTCCCAGATTGTTTAACCAACGTCGGGAACAAAAACGCCAACCAGAAGACAGCACGTCGTATTCTTTTTGCTGTTTCAAGGGGTTAGAAAAGTGTCACTGCGGGTTGATGCAGGTTCGAGTCCCGCAGTTCGCACCACAGACACTTGAAATAGCACGATTTTTCGGCTGAATGAGGGGCAAAGGCTGTCTTTGCTCCATCGTCCTTCCCCACTTGAGGGAAGATTTTATGCTCCGTGTCCGAGGCACCACTTACCACTTCCGCCGTATTGTTCCCCCTGCCCTGCGAGCAGCCTTAAACCGGCGGGAAATCTGGGTTTCACTGAAAACCGGCTATCAGAATGAAGCCCGCAAACGCGCTTCTCTGCTTCATGCCAGGACCACTGAACTGTTCATGCAGGCCCACTCTGTGCTGGCTGAACCAGACGCTTTAAGCACGCTTGAGGGGCTGCGGGTTGCACTGCGGGATTTGCAGAGCGTGAACCTGCCTTCATCTGCTCAGGAAACGGGATTTAAGACGGTGTCAGCACCGATGCCAAAACCCCGGACAGTGAAGAAACCAGCCAAAACACCCAAAGCCCAACCTTTAATGCTCTCAGGTGCCCTGAAACGCTTTGTCTTGGACAGTCCCCATGCCAGTGCTGACACCAAGAAAGCGACCCAGCGGGCCGTAGACCTTTTCCTGCAAGCCTTTGGAGATGCGCCCGTGTCTATCATCGGGGGCGAAAAGGCCGGGGCATTCCGAGACCTCCTGTTTTCCCTTCCTGCATCATTGGGCAAACGCAAAAGTAGCCTTACCCTTGAAGAAGAAGCACAACGGGCCAGAGAGGAAGGTTTACCAACTTTGAGTGGCAAGAGCGTTAAAAACCATATGATGCGTCTCTCTGCTCTGTGGAACCAGTTACACCAGAGGGAATTGGTTACACGGAACCCATGGACGGGCTGGAGTTTTGAGAATGGGCAAAAGACCGTCAGAAGAAGCTGGACGACCAAAGAACTGGCTTTGCTAGCCTCTGCGTCATGGCATAGCACCTCAGTGTCAGAACAGACTTTCCGGCTGGTCACACTGATTGCTGCCTATTCCGGCATGAGGCTGGGCGAAATCTGCACCTTGAGGAAAGAAGACCTCCAGACCGTTGACGGTATCCCCTGCTTCCTTATCCGTCCTCACACCGAAACCGGCTGGGCACCTAAAACGGAAGCAGGCACCCGCATGGTGCCTGTTCATTCAAAACTGATTGAAGCGGGTGTGCCGGTGCTGAAAGAGACCACGAATGGCCCTTACCTCCTTCCCGGTCTGGAAACCTCGAAACAGGGTGTCAGAGGTGCAGCACTGGGACGAGCTTTTTCATTACTCAAGACCCGTATCGGCCTGCCAGCGGAAATCACCTTCCACTCGTTCCGGCACACCGTATCCACTCAACTCAGAAACGCAGATGCCAATATCCGGGAGGTCTGGATTGACCGCCTGTTAGGTCATGAAGCAACCCACAAAAGTCAGGGCACCACCACCTATCTCACCGGCATTTCAACAGCCAATCTGCAACAAACCATAGAAGCAATAAACTACCCGGAAACAGCCTTCAAAAAGATACCGTTTTAAAAGGGAGCCAGCAGTGCTCAATGGCTACCCATTGAGCATCTGACAAGGGAGAGAGACCTCCCCGTTGACCCCCTGAAACATCTTAAAAATGATGCAGCCATAAATTTTGTAATACCAACAGAACCTACAAAATAGATTCTTTTTAAGACAAATCTGAGGATTGTCAGAACAATGAAAAATGATACAATTTTGTGTCTATAATCTACAATATGAGCTGATTTTATGGAAAACAATAGTCGAAATCTTGGTGATATTCTTGCCAAAAATTACTTCACCATCCCAAATTACCAAAGAGCCTACGCATGGGATGCCGAACAGTTAAATATTTTTATGGACGATCTAAAAAACTATCGGTCTTTTTCATTTCAAGAAAAACCATATTTTCTTGGAACTTTTTTGTTCTCCGTAGATCTCCGCCATCATTCATTTACAAACTATTTCATTGTTGATGGCCAACAGCGCCTTACCACATCTATTCTTTATGTAGCTTGTTTGTTAAGGTTTTTGAATAAACGCTCTATAGAGACCTCTAAATGGAAAGAACTTTTTATTGGAGACCGCTCGTGTCGTAGATTAAAAGCGATTGAACCTGATAATGCTTTTTTTGACCAATACGCGCTTGAGGGCAACCTAAACTGTAAAGCTGAAACACCCTCACAAAAAAAACTTCAAAAAGCCATCCAAGTAATAGAAACGCGGTTATCCGAGATGGATTCCGCAACACCAACAGAAGAATTAGTAAAAGACATAGAAACTCTTCAAAAAGCCAGAATCCTAACTTACACAGTTAATTCCGAAGCTGAAGCAACCCAAATTTTTGAGTTTCAAAATGATAGAGGCAAAAAGCTTACTGATCTGGAAGTTATCAAAAGTTTTTTGATGCATTCTGTTTATGTATACTGCGAAGATGCCAGAAGAACAGAAGGAATACTGGGAATACTTCAAAACAATTTTACAAAAATATATAGAACTCTAGAAAGTATGGCAGACTTAGCCGGTCGCCTAAATGAAGATGCCATTCTTTCTCACCATATCACTTCATATCTACCAAATTTAAGATTTAATGGCGATAAAGATGGAGCAAGTCACCCCAAAGAGTTCATTAAATATCTCCTTTCAAAAAAAGAAAATAATAATGAAAGAATTAAATGGATAGAAAATTTTTCTGAAAACCTTGAAAATACATTTAATATCGTTAAAGACATTCTTCTATATAGAGATGAATATGAAGATCTTGGCGCATTATTCGTATTAGATCGAGTATCTTTATTTTGGCCTCTTCTCATTAAAACTTGGCATTTAGATAGTAACATAGAGAAAAATAACTTTAAGCAAGTTGTAAAACTCTGTGCACGCTTTGCATTTAGATCTGCCATCTCAGGCTTGCGCTCAAACACAGGAGTTGAGCATTTGCGTCGCGAAGCTAATCATTTGCACACAAAAGATTTCTCTGATCTTATCAAAAATTTGACAGAAATGTGCGAAACTTGGTGGGATATAGGTACCAAATTCTTAAGAGGTTTAGATGAGCGAAATATTTATCACTCACGTAATCAAGTGAAATTCCTTCTTTGGAAATATGAAAATTATCTCCGTGCCCGAAATGGTCGCCACGCCCAACATGCTTTGACATGGCGGGATATGACTGAAAAAAATGGTAATTTGCAAATGACTGTAGATCATATCCTACCCCAAAATCCATCAGACCCTAATGAACGAACTATGTTGGAACGAGAAATTAGCTTGCGGGCCGGCGAGAAACCTCAAAGCTTCCGTAATCTCTATCTCCACTGTTTAGGTAATCTTGTATTAGACACTCGTGGAGGCAATTCATCTAATGGTTGCCGCCGCTTTAGCCAAAAAACGGATGATAGTCGTTATGGCTTCATGCAGTCTCAGGCAGAATTAAAATCTTTCTCTACTAACATCGAAATATGGGATGAAGTATCCATAACTAACCGCCAAGAAAAACTAAAAGAATTTGCTATGAAAATTTAATATTACTAAATTTTACAAATAAGGTTCACGGGGGAGAGCAGCTCTCCCCCTGACCAGTTTGCAAACCATAGCGACACAACGTGTCCGCTGGTTTGCACGGCTGGCTACTGCTTTCTATAATTCCACAAGTTTCCGTTAGAAAAAACTATTCCACTATCAATAGATAGAGAAATTTTGATATATTTCATTCACCTCGAACCAAAGCTAACTGTCGCCGGAATTCAGCATCTGAAGTATCTCTTTTCCAAAAATTTATAAACCTTGCTACCACCTGTAAATTGTCAGCTTCATAGTGACCGTTACTATCTATTCTGTCTAAAGACGGCCTCAACTGTGAGTCAGGCCCTTTTGGCTGTAATTCAAGACCCGTTATGGCGCACCTATGATGGTTTTCTTCTAAAAGTTTTCCCAAATGTTTAATAAGGCTTTCTTTATCAAATCTCAAATCCTTATTTTTTATAGTGCGCTCAACTAATTGCCCATTAGAATTTCTTGTTGTTTGCTCTGCTTGGTCTGCCATAGACCAAATGGCTATGTCCCAAGCAGTTTTATAATGGCCACTCTCATGGCGCTCTGCTTTTTCCGCCCACCACAATGCATCTAAAGTCCATGTATCAATGCTATATTTTTTGGCTAGACCCAATGAAATTTCATTAATGACCTCATATTTTTGTCCAACACTAGTGCCTCGTTCAAAACTAGGCCATAACCCTTTCTCTTTCATTTCGCACTCACTTGTACTATTCCACACCCCATAATGTGCAGGATAAGCAACTAGTAAAATGGCTGTAAGGGTCGCATGCCCCACCCCCTGCAAGTCCTGTAGACACTTATCTAACCTACGAGATAATAATTGGTTTTCATCTACTAAAATGGATAATACATGACGGAGATTATCCATATCTTCCGCCACCTTACGACCAAGACGCTCAAGACCACTCCAATGACAATTATGCTGAATACTCAAAAAGCTTAAGTAATCGTCTTTTTTTATCTCTAATGGCTGACGAAAAATGGGACCAAAATGGTTTAAAACACCATCTCTCTTTTCAATAATATGGCGAACGCTTGGAACACAAATAGCTCTTTCAAGATTAAAAACCATTATCTTTTTCCTTAAAATCAATAAACATATACACGAACAACTTATATGGATTTTCCACAATCGACCATATCCCCTTGACTGCCCCACGGGTTTGCCCGCAGAGTGAACCCGCAGTCACTATGTGAAGGATGATTTCATCTGAAATTATCGTTCTGTTTCAATAGGTTGCCTGATTGGTTGTGACCAAGGAGAGCGGGTTCGAGTCCCGCAGTTCGCACCACTAACCTCTTGAAAATATTGAATAAAGTGCCTGCTTAGCAGGGCAAAAGGACCGTGTCCCGTTCACCTTCCCATAATGGGAACCGACATGCTCCGTCTGCTTGGCTCACACTACCACTTCCGTCGTACCATTCCCCACACCCTTCGGCCCCTGCTGGGCCGCACGGAAATCTCCCTTTCTCTCCAGACCAACAGCAAACGGGTTGCACGCGAACGTGCAGCCGGGCTTTATGCCAGAACAGGACTGTTCTTTAGTAAAGCCAAAGCCATGTACGAAGATGCCTCTCCAGAAGAACTGAGAAAGCTTCTTGCCCACTATGAGGACCTCATACGCGATACAGACCGTATGATTGCTATTGAAGAAAAGAAAGTGAGCCTCGAACGCACTTATGAAAAGGCAAGGTTCTACCTCGACAAGGCGCATAGCCTGAAGCAACTGCGAGAGTTTATTAAGATATCCAATGACGGCATAGACAGGCTGATGGCAGGCTTCAAAAAACTGCACGCCACGGCCTCCAAAGACTATCTACGCAACGCCACAGAAAAAACCATGCTGCGCGAGCAGATTGCCAACCTAAGCGCCATCGTGGTGTCTATCAAAAATTCAGCACAGGAAACGGAGGCCGCCTTCATGCCTGTGCAGGCAGAGCCCTCAGCCCGCATGGCTCCCAACAAAGTCACACCCAACGCTAAGAAGACGACAGCGCCGACCATCACCGAAATGGCTGAGCAGTTCATTTACCGCGATAAAACCAAAAGCCCCGGCATTATTCGCGATACCGGCAAGACCATCGGTCTTTTTGTGGAAGCCTTTGGCGACAAGCCTGTTGACCAGATTACCGGCGGGGTGGCTGGGGAGTTCCGGGATATGCTCTTCGCCCTGCCCTCGACGCACGGCAAACATAAGAACTCTCCTGGCATTCATGACGCGATTGTGCGCGCCAAGGAGCAAGAGCTGGAAACCCTCAGCGGTAAGACGGTCAAAAACCATTTCTCCCGCCTCTCCGCCCTCTGGGGGCATCTGG
>JAAZON010000661.1 GCA_012797725.1 SAR324 cluster bacterium
ATTGCTTTTAAATATTCAGTTCAGTCCTGACGCATTGATTCTCAAATACATATTCAAAGTGAAGAAAATTCAAGCCACCGCTGCCTCTGTAGCAATAAAGAGAGGAAAAGCTGAGCTGGAACAACATCTAGACCCTAAATCATATCTCTTAACAGCTGAACATATAAACCCGGATCTTATTACGGCGAAAATTGACGAAGCTCTTGCTACTGTGTCAACAGGGCTATAAACAGACTACCTGCAGAACTTCAGGTTCCATAGAAAATATGGAGACACGATCCTGAGCGAGACGAATGTGTCACAATCTGAAGTCCGTTAATATGTATAGAGCAATTCTCAAGATACTCTTCTTAAATAACCATATTGAAACCGCCAAATACGTTCCTAGTAGTGTAATTAAAACAAGCAATCTCACGGTGTTGACTCTAACTTCTGTAATTGCTCAAAAAGAGGGGGCGAAGCCCTTAATCGAGCAATTACGTCTCGCCGTAGCCCGAGACAGTTTATTAACGATAGTCGCATGTGTATGCGGAGGCGGACCCAAATTACCCCTACTTAATGAGTAGTTACTAACTTCCCTCATGTCATCTCTCCAACTCTTTGACCTTGACTATTTTTCATCATGACCCACTGTTGACAAGTTAATCGCATTTTAACCCCTATTGTCACGACAAAGGTAAAGTTGCTAATGATCAACATATGAGATTCCTCTATGACTTCTACAGACTTTACGCCATCGCATGTATCATGAGAGCTGGAGGCAACGTTTACGACGTAAGTCTTCTGGAGCGAGAACTTCTTAGGACAGATTGGGATCCTACGGAAACAGCCTTTGGAATGCCTTACCCTCCTTGGACACTGCCGTTCTTCTATGTTTTTGGATTTCTTCCTTTTTATACTGCATTAGCCGTCTGCTTTGGATTGAGCATCGTTTTGCTTCTATTGATCGTGGCACTTAGTTACAAAGTCTCTTGCTTGGGAAATTTATCCTCTAGGGCCTGTACTGTGAAACAGCGCCTTGTTTACCTCGCTTTGTTCTTTCCTCTCTTTAAGGTTCTTCTTTATGGTCAACCCACCTTTATTGCTCTGCTCGGTCTAACTCTGTTTTCTTACCTTATTTTCCATAGAAAGCCCTTTTCAGCAGGCCTGGCTCTTTCCCTTTGTTCATTGAAGCCCCAACTCTTGGTTCCATTCTTTGTAGTTGTTTTGATCTGGGAATTGAAACAACATCGCCTTTTGGTCATTAACGGCTTATTGATGGGTGTAATATTACAGATTCTTATTGCACTCATCATTGTACCGGACAGTTTTTCTCAGTATCTAGAGTTCTTGCCCTCTTTCATGACAAGCAGTGCCCAATTGTCCTATCCCACACTAACGCAATTATTTAAGCAGCTAACAGGAATTGCTGCCTCACCTTATATACTACTAATTCCAGGATTACTGACTGCCATGTGGATAGCATTTCGTTTCGACTTTTCATTCAGACTACTGTATCTGCTTGTATTACCGCTCTCTGTCCTAGTTGCACCATATAGTTGGTCGCACGATTTTGCTTTCTTACTCCTTCCTTATATTCTTATATGCGAACATTTCTTCCAACGAATCTCGCCCTTAAGGATCGCGCTTCTACTATTGCCTCTTTTCGCAACAAGCATATATCTCATGGGCCCACCACAAGAGATGTATATGATATGGCTGCCTTTAGCTATCTTCGTTCTTAGCCTGTTTGTTTTAAACAATCAGACTCGGGAGAGATCGAATGCCTTATGAATAACATCATGGGATTTTAAATATGAAAAAGACATCGCCACTTCCGCCACTAGAACAGGGACTAAACATGGCAATGAAGGCTCTCGATAACCAAATTGCTCGCATGATGCAGAGGAATCCCAACGAGCTTGAAAAACATGGCGCCCAAAAATGGGAGCCCTTCCAACAAAAGACTGAGAGTTTAAGTGCCTTTCTACTTGAAGCACTCGGTAATCGGCAAGTGGAACTCGACTCGCTTCTTGTTTTCGCCCAGGCTTTTTCTAAAGCTTTAGCAATGTATGCCCAAGAAATGGAAGAAGAAGGCCTCGGGAAAATTCGCTCCCTTTATTGCCGCTCTGCACTGGAGAATATCATGAAAAATATTGAGCATGCCTTAAGACTCTTTGATCCAGATAACTCACAGCTGCTGGTCTGAATGGAAGACAGCGAGAATGGAGTAAGAACGTCACTCGTAAAACTTGGGCATCAACCGCAAATGTTTTGAAGCTCCAATCTTTAGTATCTGATTTACAGCAGTGAACGCCGCTTCAACGATTGAGTCAATAGCGGCTGTCTCCTGTGCTACGATGTTAGAGTGCTCAAGAGATGTTCGAAGATCGTTCTTTATACTCTCTGGGAATTCAAAGACGCCAAGGTCCAATGAATGCCCAAGGCGGGACTTGAACCCGCACGG